>JBBQOG010000040.1:0-14792 GCA_038330665.1 Bacteroidales bacterium | reverse complement strand
CGAGCATAGTTAGCGACCGAAGGGAGCATAATCAGAATATATCATCCTTCCGGATCCCTCGTATGGTATCCTTTCGGGTGTACAGGAAGATAAGCGTGTGAAGGATTACTATGAAACCCCAGTACAACAGTGCATGAAGGATATCTTCAATATGTTCATAACGATGAGGATTTCCCAAATAGAACCATCCGAACGACACTCCTGCCCACACAATATAGGAGGTGACATGGAATCGCAGACCTAAATCAAAAAATGGATTTTCCTGTGAATCGGCTTTGCCCAGAAAGAATGCGGTGAAGAAGATAGTAACCCCATAAACAAATGAGGAAATCCCGAGCAGGATCCAGGCGGAGTGACCGATGCAATAAGAAAGCCCCATACGGAAAGCCAAGGTATAAACAGCCATTAATAGGGCGAAAATGATTATTTGTTTTGTGAAAATTTTCATGATATGGATGTTTTATTTTGTTTTCTGTTCATGAGGGTTTCAATTTCCGGCCTGAAAAAGAGTCTGATATTTCGCTCGATAAAACGGTCGAGAATTTCTTCTCCCATCGGGGTGATATAATAGTACTTGCGGTCGGGCCCCCCGTCGCCTTTGCCCGGATTGAACCCTGTCATCTCTACCAGCTGAAATTTGCGGAGTGCCCGGTAAAGACTCTGCTCTTCGCAGATGATGGTCTGGCTGGTGTTACCCTCGATAAATGCCTTTATTTCAGAGACATATTTGGGCCCGTCACGTAAAGCCAGGAAGATCCACAAGGTCAATTGACCCTTCTTATGAGTCTCTTCCCAGGCTTCGAGCAACTGTTCAGTTAGTTCTTTTTTTGTTTTCATGAAGTATAATACAAGATGTATAGAACAAAGATAACAGTAATAATTTGAGGTTACCAAATATTTTGAAAACTTTTTTTTAAGCAATTGACCAACAACATCATGACCATCGAAGAGTTATCAGGAGGCTGTGACAAAAAGGCAAAAGGCAAAAGGCAGAAGGCAAAAATTAGTAAAAAGACCAAAGAAGTAAAAAGTAAGAATCACTTCATTATAAATTTACTACAAGCTCAACTTACTTCCTGTTTCCTATCTCTTAGGACTAATTTTTGCCTTCTGCCCTCTGCCCTCTGCCTTTTGTCACAGCCCACAGCCTGTAACAAAATCCTTCCCCAAACGTCTAACGCTAAAATATACTGAACCTGTTTTTTAACTGAACCCGTTATTAAAATGAACACTAAACCTTTCCTATCATCGCTGCTATTGATGGCAGTAATGGCTATTGGGCTGTCTTTCAGCAGCCAGGCACAATCAGTCTCCGGCGATTGGTACGCTCTGGCCCAGATTCAGGGAATGAATCTGAGATTGAACTTGCACGTTACGGCAGATGGAGAATCCTTGAAAGGCACCTTTGATAGCCCGGAACAAGGAGCATTTGATATCCCCTTGACATCAGTCACTCTTAAAGATCAGACATTTGAGTTTTCATTTGCTCAGGCGGGACTCAATTTTAGTGGCATGACCGACCCAGGATTCACTTTTATCATGGGTTCGATGAAGCAGAACGGTCAGAATTTTGAATTGGTTTTTCGCAGAACCCAACCCGAGTTACCCGCCAACAGCCCTTCAAGAATAAAGGAAATTTATGATAAGAAGGAAGTCTATATTGAGATGCGAGACGGGATAAAATTGTTTACTTCCATTTACTCACCCAAAAATCTGAAGAAGCCGGCACCCATGATTATGATGCGCTCGCCGTATAATTCCGAGCCGGGCGGGGAAGCCGAATACAATATGTTTATGGCCATGTATTACCGTTTTGTACAGGAAGGTTATATAATGGTATTTCAGGATGTGAGGGGCCGATACATGAGTGAAGGGAAATATGTAAATGTCAGGCCGTTTAATCCGGATAAAAAGGGGAAAGATATTGATGAGGCTTCTGATACCTACGATACTGCTGATTGGCTCGTTAAGAATGTGACCAATAATAATGGCCGGATAGGAGTGATGGGCATCTCGTATCCGGGATTCTATTCCACAATGGCCGTTCTGGCAAATCATCCGGCAATTAAAGCAGTTAGTCCGCAGGCACCGGTTACCAATTGGTTTATCGGCGACGATTGGCATCATAACGGTGCTTTCATGATGCTCGACGGATTTTCATTTTATACGCAGTTTGGTGATCCGATGGCCGTACCCACCCGGCAGAATAATTCAGGGTTCCGTTATCCGGTCCCCGACAGTTATGAGTTCTTTATGCGGCTGGGCGATCTGAAGAATGCGGGAAAATTCTTCCCCGACAGTGTGAAATACTGGCAGGAACTGATGGCTCATCCGAATTATGATTCGTGGTGGAAAGCCACTGATCCCAGGCCTTATCTGAAAAAAGTACAACCTGCGGTTATGACCGTTGGTGGATGGTTTGATGCCGAAGATCTCTGGGGTGCCCTGCATACCTATGGCGCCATCGAGAGTCAGAATAATCAGAAGGTTAAAAACACACTGGTTATGGGCCCCTGGTCGCACGGACAATGGGCCATGGGTGATGGCGAAAACCTAGGTAATATTTATTGGGGACTCAAGGCTAACGAGCGTTTCCAAAAGCTTGAGGTGGATTTCTTTAATTATTATCTGAAGGATGAAGGCACTCCTGAACTTCCCGAGGCTACTATATTTGTTACCGGTGCCAATGAGTGGAGAAGTTTCGAAACCTGGCCCCCGAAAAATACGGAGGAAAAGTCAATCTATTTTCTTCCCGGCGGAAAGCTTGATTTTACGGCCCCATCGATGGCGGATAATTTCGATGAATATGTTGCAGATCCGATGAAACCGGTTCCTTACCGTGAAGATGTCGCTGCTCAGCGCAGTGCCGACTATATGACCGATGATCAGCGGTTCGCCGCCCGCCGTCCGGATGTTATGGTGTATCAAACCGAAATCCTTACCGAGGATATGACTTTTACAGGTCCGCTCACAGCCGACTTGTTCGTAACAACTACGGGTACCGATGCCGATTGGGTAGTTAAGCTGATCGATGTGTTGCCCGACCGTACCCAGGCCCCTGCCGGCAAAGATATCAAAGTGCCGATGGGTGGTTACCAGATGCTCGTACGCGGAGAAATCATGCGCGGTCGCTACCGGAATTCATTTGAGAAGCCTGAGGCCTTTAAACCCGGGGAAATAACCCGCGTTAAATTCGAAATACCCGATATCGCACATCAATTCAAGAAGGGCCACCGGATCATGATCCAGGTTCAAAACTCCTGGTTCCCGCTGGTCGACCGGAACCCGCAGCAGTTTGTGGATATCTATACCTGCGATGAGTCGGCCTTCCAAAAGGCAACCATGCGTGTTTATCACGATAAGAAGAATGCATCGTGCCTAAAGGTTAACGCCTTGAAGGAATAAGGTATATGAAGGCAAAAATCCGGACAGAATAATCCTCGAGCTGATGATTGTTTTGGGGGAATTACTGACTTTTACGAAAGCCGATCTGCCTTCTTTGTTGGAAGTCTGACTCATGTTGTTTTGATTTCTCAAGTTGCCGGAGGTATTCAAATATTAGAAGGATCTGATCATCCTGTTCAATTTCTTTTCTTTGGATTTCTTCGATTGTTCTCAGTATTTCTGAATGATTTTTTAGGACTAATCTTAGTTTGACAAAGATTCTGATTATTTGGATATTGACACTAATGGCCTGTTTACTTCTTAATATACTGGATAGCATCGCCACTCCGGGTTCAGTAAAAGCAAACGGCAGTTTACGTCGACCGCCCCAACTTGATGTTCCAATTTGGAACATCAAGTTTTCAAATTCCTCTTCGGACAATTTGAACATAAAATCTTCAGGAAACCGATCAATATTTCGGCTTACCGCTTTATTCAGGTCTCTTGTTTCTACACCATAAAGAGCGGCCAGATCAGAATCAATCATGACTTTTAGCCCTCTGATCAGGTAAATCCTGCTTAAAACTACTTCCTCCGGCAAAATGTTTGAATTAATCTCCATGACTGGTTGCATTACGTCATATAGATGCAATAATATCCATGAAATGGAAAAAATTGCTGAATTAAATCCTGAAGCCGGATCTCAGTTGCTTGGCCAGATCAGCAATGATAACCGCATATTCAGGATCCCCCGCAATGTTCTTATTCTCCCCATGATCGGTCCGGTGATCGTACAATTCCTTGGCGGCCAACTCTTTCGTATCCCAATTATACCACTCCACATAACGGAAATGGTCGGTTCTCACCGTATAGCCCATGTAGGTGATCCCGTCGGGCCCCCGCCATCCGCCTTCACGCAGGTACTGGCTGTATGCCGCGGGTTTCCAATCCAGGTCAGGGTTTTCCAATAGCGGTACTGCACTCTTACCGGCAAGCCCAGTCGGTACCGGTACCCCCGCCAGTTCGCAAATGGATGGGAAAATATCTACAAACTCAACTAACTTGCTGGTCTTCTTTCCATTGGCTTTCATTCCGGGAGCACTGATAATCATAGGAGCACGCGTGTCGATCTCGAAGTTGGTCATCTTGGCCCAACTGCGGTGCTCACCCAGTTTCCACCCGTGATCGCCCCAAAGAACGACGATGGTGTTTTTGCTGAGCCCCTCCTTTTCCAGAGCATCCAGCAGACGGCCCACCTGAGCATCCATATAGCTGACGGACGCATAATACCCATGTTTAAGCAATCGGGCGGTGTCTTCTGAAAATGCACCATTTAAAGCGGTCGGCAGATTTCTGCAGTCGACATATCCGCGAACTTCCTGATTATTGATGATGGCCATCGATGGCATATTTTCTGGAAGGTAGGGGTTTTCGGCCATCGGGATCTTTGACCGGTCGTACATATCCCAGTATTTTTTCGGAGCATTAAAGGGAAGGTGCGGCCGGTAATAACCTACAGCGAAGAAAAACGGCTTCTTACTTTTCTTGAGCTCTTTCAGTTTTTTTACGGCATAATCAGTCTGAGCTCCATCGTAATACGCATTATCCGGAACATCGGCATTTTCCGTAACCTTAGCCTTAATATACCATTCTCCCAACCGGTCGATAAACTTCTTTTCGTTTCCGTTGGCAATGATCTGCTGTTTTCGTTTCTCAATCAGAGCCAGATTTTCATCACTAAAGTACACCGCATCGGCATCAAAAGGATATCCTTTCAAGTGCATCTCCGGTTCACTCCAGGAGAGGGAGTCGGGATAAATATTGTGAAAAATCTTACCTACGTCGGTGGTGAAGTATCCCTGAGTTATCAGATACTGGGGCAGGGTGATCACATTCGGCGCCACGGTGCGCATATCCGTTTTGAGGTCCCATACCTTCAGCGAGTCAGGCCTTAACCCGGTCATCAAACTGGCACGCGATGGATTGCAAACGGCTGACTGGCAATAGGCATTGTTGAAAACTACCCCCGATCGGGCCAGACGGTCGATATTCGGACTGATAATGGACGTATTCCCATAGCACCCGAGCTCGGGACGAAGGTCGTCGACGGCGATAAAGAGGAAGTTTGGCCGATCATTTTCAACGGTTGTTGTGGAGGAGGAGAGTAGCGCTGCCGCTGGCAATAGCAGTGAGGCCTTAAATAGTTTAGGATTCATACTGTTTGGGTTGCGATTATTTTTGCCGATTGGTTAAAGGCTGATGGGGCTCCGGACAAAATAAGTATAATGATTTTCAAGAGATTATGTTTTGATGATTTCATTCGTAAATAGTGTTAGCGTTTAAAATAGCTCCTTCAGTTTGAGATCGATCGCCTCTTCGCTATCCGTATACAAAATGATCCTTCCTTCTTTATCCAGCAGAACATAGAATGGAATGAAGTGCGTCTGGTACAAAGTCCCGATCCTGGCTGGCGTGTTTTTAACCGGAAATTCATCAATTACCTGTATCCAGGGCATCTGCTCCTTGTCCATCGCACGGATCCAGTCGCCCCACCGGCTGTCGTCGGATACACTGACCATATCGAATCCCTTATCATGGTAGGTTTTGTAGATCTCTTTCCAATGCGGGATGGCCTCGCGGCACGGTTTGCACCAGCTGGCCCAGAAATCGATCATGACATAGCCACCGCGCATCGAAGAAAGCGTGAACAGGGAACTGTCCCTCTGCAGCAGAGTGAAGTCCGGCGCCAGATTCCCCGGCAGAAGGGCACTCCGCATCGCTATACTCAGAGTTAACCCGGAATAATACGTGGTGCTTTTTGCCTCCCCGTCGAATGTGTTGACTAGCGGCTCCAATTCCGACAAGGGCATCCCGGAATCGAACTGGTAGTATTGCGATAACAGGTAAACCCCTGCAACCGATGACGGTTTGGAACCGACAAAATCAAGTATCCATTTCTTCTGATATTCATTGCTTAGAGTCCGCACCGAATCAAATTTATACCGCATCCCTTCCTTCTTTTCCGGGTCTTTTTCGGCGGTATACAGTTCGTTCAGGTCGCTGAATGTTTTGCTGAATTTCAGATTTCCGGGATCATTCTGATAGCTTAGGTAATCATCGTGACTGACCGATCCGGTGACGGTATAATTCTTAATCACTGCGCCCACTTCGCCGCCGTATCGGGTGTAATCATAATGCTCAGCTCCGGTGGTATCGGCCGTAATTCCTATTTTCCCGTTCTCGAGAAACACCTGCATGGTAAAATGACCGGGATCCACCACCAGCGACATCATTTGCGGAACATCAATCCGGCCTTTCAGAACAAATGAGCTTTTACTGAAATCAATGCTGTCAATTACATGCGTACTGCGATCAGTTTCATTGTAACTCACCAGCGTAACCTTGCCGGCCGGGATTCCGGTAAGCTGACCTTTAATTACATAGACTGTATCGTGCGTGCAGGCTGAAAGGTAAAACATCAGTATGGAGATGTACCAAAAATGCTTGTGGTTGTACATGGGATTTGGGTTATTTTACATTTGATCTGACAATCGGTGATCAGAGGGAATTTTCGAGCCAAATTGATAGTTGGTGCGGCTCGATATTGAAAGTAATTACCTTCCCATCCGGACCCAATAAAAAATTCGATGGAAACGCTTCTACCCCATAAGCCTGGCACACCTCATCATCATAATCGATGAGGCCGGTCCAGGTAGGATGCTCCTTCCGCATCAAACTGATCCACTCTTTCCGGTTTTTCTCGTTTCCTTCAAACACACAGTGAAATACTCCCAGAATCTCAAATCCTTTCGACTGATACCCGGCATAAAGTTCGCGCAGCTTTGGAAATTGCTCGATGCAGGGAATACATCCGTATTTCCAGAAATCGATTAATACATACTTGCCCCGGTAATCTGAGCGGCTGTGTGCGCGTCCGGCGGAATCGGAAATCGGCTGGACAAACCGGACCTCGCCAGTATAAATGCCAATTTTCGGATCATCGGGATCCTGCACCGGTTTGGGTTTAATTAGTTTTCCTTTTTGTTTGATGGACGCAGGAAGCTGAATATCAACATGAGCCAGCGTATAGGGCATGCTTTTGGGAGCTGTTGCATACAGGTAATACCCTTTGGCTATGCTGATCTGGATCTCGGAGACAAATCCGCCCTTATCATTCCCCAGTATCCTTCCTTCCAGGGTAACCGGATTGAAATTTCCGGAGGTTTGCGACATCAGGGCCAAGGGCATGGCCAGTGAAAATAGCATCGTGAAAAGTTTGTTTTTCAATTTCATCTGATCCGCTTTGCTGGTTTAAAAAGCCCGGACAAGTTAGTACATAAAGAACTAAGTATAAAATGACAAATGATTCCGTATGGGTTCGGTCGGGTTAAAAGGAAGGGATTATATTTGTTCGGATGAATCGATTGTGGTTTTCAAATTCTTAACTTATGAACCCCTCATGATCAAAAGCTCACAAAGAGCGATGAAAATAATTGAGGGCTCCATTCGTACGACAGAAATTTGATTGAAAAAGCTAAATTATTTACGAATGAAACGATTTTATATTCTTGTATTTCTTCCGGTTCTCCTACTCTCCTGTTCCGGCACCAAGGTGCATAAAGCCGACCTGATCGTGTACGGATGTACCTCCTCAGGTGTCGCGGCTGCAGTGCAGGCTTCCAGGCTGGGCTTATCGGTGATCCTCGTGGGCCCCGACAAGCATCTGGGTGGGCTTACCGCAGGAGGGCTCGGCTGGACGGACTCCGGGAACAAGGAGGTGATCGGCGGACTGGCCCGCGAGTTTTACCGAAAGGTCAAGGCCGTTTACGACCGGCCTGACACCTGGAAGTTTGAGAACAGGGACTCCAGCCGGTGTTACAAGCCCGAGGCAGATGCCATCTGGATGTTTGAACCTCATGTAGCAGAATGGGTATTTGAAGAATGGGTCGTTGAGTCAAAGTTCAAGGTATACCGGGATAATTGGCTCGACCGGGAATCCGGTGTTCGCGTGGTGAACGGCAGAATTCAATCGATTCGGATGCTGAATGGTGAAATATACGAGGGCAGGCAATTTATCGACGCCACCTATGAAGGCGATCTGATGGCCGCTGCGGGGGTGAGTTATACACTTGGAAGAGAGGCGAATGCCCAATACGGGGAAACCCTTAACGGGGTGAACACCCGGCAGGCACGCTGGCATCAGTTCGAAAGAGATGTTGATCCTTACCAGATTCCGAGAGAGCCGGGTAGCGGACTTCTTCCGGGGATACATGCCGGGAGTCCGGGCATCGAGGAGTCGGGCGATAACCGGATACAGGCCTATTGCTATCGGATGTGCCTGACTAAGGTCGCTGAAAACCGGGTGCCTTTCCCGAAACCGGATCATTATGATCCCACGCAGTACGAATTGCTAGCACGGTACCTCGACCAGGGTTGGCGTCAGATATTCAATAAGTTCGATGCCGTTCCAAATCGAAAAACCGACACGAACAATTACGGGGGGTTCTCCACAGACAATATTGGAATGAATTACGATTATCCCGACGCCTCTTATGCCAGGCGTGATGAAATTCTTCGGGAGCATGAAAACTATCAGAAGGGATTGATGTGGTTCCTGGCTAATGATCCGCGGGTGCCTGAAGACGTGCGGACCGCGATGAGCCAATGGGGACTGGCCGCCGATGAGTTTGTGGATAATGGCAACTGGCCGCACCAGATATACGTCAGGGAAGCGCGACGTATGGTGAGCGACTTTGTGATGACCGAAAATCAGCTCACCGGTAAAATCCCAACGGATGAATCCATCGGAATGGGATCTTACAACATGGATTCCCATCACGTCCAGCGATATGTGGATGAAAATGGATTTGCCCGCAACGAAGGTGACGTGGAGATCAGTCCGGGCGGACCTTATCCGGTAAGCTACCGGGCGATCATCCCTAGAAAGGATCAGGTGAACAACCTGCTGGTTCCGGTATGCCTGTCTTCCTCACATATCGCGTATGGCTCTATCCGGATGGAACCCGTTTTCATGATCCTCGGCCAATCGGCTGCCTGTGCAGCGAGCCTTGCTATCCGAGACCATTGTGCGGTGCAGGAGGTTAATTATGGGCATCTCAAAAATATGTTGACTGAAGCAGGCCAGGTGGTGGCCACCGGTACATCAAACCAGCTCAACCCATAAGAGCGAAAAAAGGTTAATGTGATTGCCGGGTGATCAGGCCAATGGAAATATATTAAATTTAAACCGGTTAACACCAAAAACCCACTTATAGGCGAAGTAACCGGTCCAGATGCCTGAGTGTGGCATTGTCAATCGCTTTGCCGTGGCCCGACAAGTCCAAAGGGGTGGCAACGCCATTTGATAGATGAAGTGGTAAATAGTAAACCTTGCCTTCGTATCTTGTAAGAAATTATAAATGCATCAGATGAAACACTTTGAATTGAAATGGAAATCAAATGACGGTCTTGATATTTTCGCACAAGGATGGGAACCGCTTGATCGTCCGGCAAAAGCAGTGGTTTGCCTCGTTCATGGTATGGGCGAACATAGCTCGCGTTACACCCATGTGGCTGCGGCTTTTGGCAAGGAGGGATATGTGCTGTTCGGTGCCGATACGCGGGGACACGGACGGTCCGGGGGTCCGAGAGGTCACTTCCCATCGATCGAAGCCGTGATGCAGGATATTGACCTGCTCTTTGAACAGGCGCGCACCCGCTATCCGGGATTGCCACTGTTTTTGTATGGCCATAGTTTAGGCGGGATTCTTGTTCTGCATTATGGGTTGAAACGCAAACCGGATGTAAAAGGTGTTATTGCCACCGGGTCTGCATTACATACTGCACTGGAAAAACAACCGATAAAGGTTCTGGCTGCCAAAATACTGGGATCTTTAATGCCAAATACAAGTATCGCCAGTGGATTGGACTTGAATGCACTGTCGCACGATGAAAAAGTAGTGCAGGCATATATCAACGACCCGCTTGTGCACGATAAGATTTCACTGGGTTTTGGAAAGATCATGTTAGGGGTCAGCAAATGGACACTGGAACACGCAAGCGAGTTCTCGCTTCCACTTTTGTTAATCCATGGCAAGGAAGATGCCATCGCACTCCCTTCCAGCAGTATTGATTTTGCTTCTGCGCTTGATCAGAAATGTACGCTGGTTTTATGGGAAGGAGCTTACCACGAGGTGCATAACGAGCCTGAACAGGCGAAGGTGTTTAAGACGATGACGGCCTGGATGAACATGCAGGTTGCCAGACTTTAAATTTCGCCGATTTATTACTGGTTATCAAAGAGATGAAGATCGGCAAGTTGACTTTCGACAAAAAATCACTTTTTGTTATAGGCGATGGGGAGCTGAGATTTTATCTTTACGAACCTATTTGAAAACTCAACAAAATGAAAAAGAACTTTCTTGTATCCCTTCTTCTCATCGGCTTCACCACTCTTTTCGCTGGCACCATTAAAACCCGGGAATATCCGGTTACCTCGCCCGACCAGAAACTAAAAGCGATCATTCGTATCGACAGCACCATTCGGTTCGAGCTGTACCGGAACGGCATTTCACTGATGTCCAGCGAGGCTATCGGGTTAAAACTGGCCGACGGTACAATTATCGGGGAAAATCCTGTCGTTAAAAAGTCGCAGCAAATTAAAGTGGACCAGGTGATTGAGCCAGAAATCTGTGAAAAATCAGAATTTATTGAGGATAGATATCAGGAAATAAAATTGATTTTTAACCCGGACTATAGTCTCGAGTTCAGGATGTTTAACAGCGGTCTGGCCTATCGGTTTATTCTGAGCAAAACCGGCGAAGTGGTCATTCAGAATGAGCTCGGTGGATATCGTTTTGACGCAGCTGATTCGGTTTGCCTGGCTTTGGAAAAGAGCTTCTATTCGGCCTACGAAAATCCATATATCTATAAAACGGTGGGAACCCTCACCACGAGCGACCGGTTTTATCTGCCGGTACTCGTGCATAAGCCGGATGGTACTGGTCTTTGGCTGGGTGAATCCAACGTTCGCGATTATCCGGGTATGTGGCTGGAAAATTCGGGAACCGGAGCCTTTAAAAGTATTTTTCCGGGTTATCCGTTAAAAGTAAAAGGGATCGACAGCCCGTATGGTCAGACCGAAGTGCTCGAATATGCCCCCTATATTTCAAAAACAAAGGGTACCCGAACCTTTCCATGGAGGATCGTGGCTGTTTCGGAAACCGATGGCGATCTGATCACCAATCAGATGGTGTACCTGCTGGCGGATAAATGCGAACTAACCGATCCTTCGTGGATCAAGCCCGGCTGGGTGATCCTCGACTGGTGGGCCCGGCGGAATATTTTCGGAGTGGATTTCAAGGCTGATATCAATACCGTAACCGCCAAGTATTTCATCGATTTCTGCGCCAAATACGGAGTGACCTATTTTCTTTTTGATGATGGCTGGTCGGATCTGGGGAATATCCTGAAGATACGTCCCGATCTGAATATGCCCGAAGTGATGGCTTATGCCAAACAAAAAAATGTGAAAATCATGCTTTGGCTGGCCGCCGCTACAGTGGAACGTCAAATGATCGAAGCACTGGATCTATATGAAAAATGGGGTATTGCCGGTATCAAGGTTGATTTCATGAATCGCGACGATCAGGTGATGAACAACTTTTATGAAACGGTATTGAAGGAGACGGCCAAGCGGCATATGGTGGTCAATTTTCACGGAACCTGTAAGTCCACCGGTCTGAGGCGCACCTATCCTAACCTTCTCACACAGGAAGGTCTGATTGAATTTGAATTTTCGGGGTGCTCCGATTTCGACAATCCCGATCATCACAATACCCTGCCATTCCTGCGAAATGTATCGGGCCCGATGGATTATATTCCCGGAACCTTTCAGAATGTGGTAAAAAAGGATTTCCGGATTTTGCCCGATTTCCCGATGGGAATGGGAACCCGGGCGCATTCCATTGCCCTGGCGGTTACCCTGGAAAGTCCGATGCAAATGATTCCGGATGCCCCTTCCGATTATGAACGTGAACCCGAATGTGCACGGTTCCTCCTGAGCATTCCCACGGTTTGGGATGAAACCCGGGTGTTCGATGCTAAAAACGGTGACTTTCTGGTGCTGGGTCGTCGAAACGATAAGGACTGGTATGTGGCTGCAACTACCGACTGGACCCCCAGGGACATTACTCTGGATTTCAGCTTTTTGCGTGAAGGTACCTTTACCCTTGACCTGATCCGTGACGGCATCAACGCTGATATCCGGGCCATCGATTATAAAATGGAAACGATGAAGGTTGACCGGAACACGAAACTCAAAGTTCATCTGGCTCCGGGCGGGGGATGGGTGGGGAGGATCAGGTAGCGTTCATTCTGATTGCAACAAAAATGATCCGCCAGAAAAAACTTACTTTTAGTGAAAATTGATTGATGGCCAATCTTTATATCATAGCTGGTTGCAACGGAGCTGGAAAAACAACGGCTTCTTATTCAATTCTGCCTGATATTGAGACAACATTGGCATCAAAGACTTATGCTAAATTCGTAAAGCCATGACAGAGAAAAATGTAAAGGATTTGCGAAATAAGATTCTGAAAGGAATTGAATTAGCTTACACCCGTTTATTGATTGCCAAGCAAAAGGAAGATGGAGAGCTGGTCATTTCCCGCAATGGTAAAATTGTTCGGGTAAAAGCAAGAGACTTAAAAGATAGTACTCCAAGACCTTAAGATTCTTTCGTTACGTCAGAATAATCAATTGTTAACTTCATTTGAGTAAGGACATAAACTCTAATCATCTTTGCTATCAGAAATGCTTTTTGTATTTCATCATCGGAAAGTTCAACAGTCGTATCAGGATATCTAATCTCCACTGCAAAACCCTCTAATTCAGAAGCATGATCATATAAATCATTGGAAATTTCATCTTTTGAGATATAAGTCCCAATAAGTAACCTGACCAGTACCTAAATCATGGTCAGCCTTCTCAATCCATTGTTTGACAATATCAAGCTTTTCGCTCATAAAGTATTTTACTCCCTTTTATTGCTGAACTTAAAAATGAATATTGATTTAAAAGTTCATTACTAAATTCGGTCGAAGTATATATTTTAAAATCCATTGGAATTGGCAATCCATAAAATAATCTGCGTACTTCTAAGCCTCTTTTATGTTTAGGTATGTTGGTATCTTTAA
Source organism: Bacteroidales bacterium (assembly GCA_038330665.1). Lineage (GTDB taxonomy): Bacteria > Bacteroidota > Bacteroidia > Bacteroidales > UBA12481 > UBA12481. The sequence continues at coordinate 1,212 of JBBQOG010000040.1, read as the reverse complement.
TGAGTATAAAATCTAAGTCGCTATTATCTGAATAGTTGCCATGAGCATATGAACCAAATAAAATAATTTTATCTGGATCGTAGCTAATTGCAATCCGATTAACAATATCGTTTATTTGACTTGTTTCTATCATAACAATTGCGAAGGTAATAATTTCAAATTCATCAGCAAGACTGCCAAGTGGGTCATTTTTTGCAGCGCCCCATCTGGCCGTAAACAGGTGTTTTCTCGAACCCAGACATGATGGCGTTATAACAGATCAGGGCCATCATATCTTCGTTCAGCTTTTTCGATAGGATTTTCGCTACTATTTGTTAATTCGAAAAATCATGTGTAATTTTAAAGTTAAATTTTAATATTGCACAGTATGGGGTATATTACAAGAACTATCGAGAAAGAGGCGTTGCTGCTCTCGGCGAACTACCCTGTTCTCACCATTACCGGGCCTCGCCAATCTGGCAAAACTACTTTGGCGAAGCATCTTTTTAAGGGATTGCCCTATTATAGTTTTGAAAATCCGGATGTCAGGAATTTTGCATTTAACGATCCGCGAAAATTTCTTGAACAGGTGCCGAAAGGGGCAATCCTTGATGAAGTGCAGCATATACCAGATATAATCTCCTATCTGCAGCAAATTGCCGATGAAAAGCAGCAGGAAGTATTATTTGTTCTGACTGGCAGTAACCACTTTTCGGTGATGGAAAAAATTACCCAGTCGCTGGCTGGCAGAACCGGAGTTCTTAAGCTTTTGCCGTTGTCAATTTCCGAAACGGCCCAGTCGGGTTTACCAACAACCGATGAAATGATCTTTAAGGGATTTTATCCGCAGGTGCATACAACTGAACTTTCACCTTCAAAAATCTACCGCAACTATTATGAAACATACCTGCAAAAGGATGTGCGTCAATTGATTAATGTAAAAGATATCTACCAGTTTGATAAATTCATGAGAATTTGTGCGGGACGTGTTGGCAGCCTGCTGAATACTTCTGCAATTGCTAATGAAACAGGGGTTTCAGATCCAACAATCAAATCCTGGTTATCCGTTCTCGAAGCATCCTATATTGCTTTTCTGCTTCCGCCGTTTAATCAAAACATTAATAAGCGTTTGGTTAAGTCGCCTAAGTTTTATTTTCATGATGTGGGCCTCGCCTCCTATCTGCTCGGGATAACGGATGCTGCAATGGTGAGCCGTGACCCCCTCAGAGGATC
>JBBQOG010000039.1:0-14830 GCA_038330665.1 Bacteroidales bacterium | reverse complement strand
TGATTCCGTTAATGAGGAGGACGTGCTCTATCTGATCAATACGGTAAGAAAAGGAATCAATTTCCAGCGCTTCGCTGCCATGGCAAAGAATTTCCCATTTTCTACCTCTGACTGGTCAGGATTTCTGCATATTTCAGACCGAACCCTCCAACGCTATCAAAAAGAAAAAAAGTCCTTTGATCCCGTGGCTTCTGAGAGGATCATCGAAATAACGCTTCTATATAAACAGGCATTTGCAACTTTCGGCAGCAAGGAAAAGGTTGATATTTGGCTCGACAGCCACTCCATCGCTCTTGGAGGGGCGAAACCCAAAGATTTCCTCGACAGCACGCTAGGCATCCAGTTAATCCGTAATGAGTTAACACACATAGAATTCGGGATATTGGCATGATTGTTTACAGGCTCACCAAACAGCAATATGCAGCTGATTTATCAGGAATGGGTGCGCGTCTTTCTGGTGGACGATGGAACAGTCAGGGTGTTGCAATAGTTTATACCAGTGATTCCCGGGCGCTTTGTACTACCGAAATTGCGGTTCATACTTCACTGGGGTTGCTTCCATTGGATTATCAACTGACCACCCTATCCTTTCCGGATGAAATAGTCATTTCAGAGATTGATCTGAAGAAATTGCCTAAAACATGGAGATCATTCCCATATTCCCCTAATACCCGGATCTTCGGTGACCAGTTTGTAAAAGAAAACCGCTTCCTGATTCTGAAAGTGCCATCGGCTGTGGTTCAAGGGGATTTTAATTATCTTATTAATTCGGTACATCCAGATATCTTGCAGATTAAAATCGATAAAATTGAACCATTTGGCTTCGATGACTGGCTTTTCGCGAAACGTTGATAAAAAATGGTTTGATGGCAATTCAGCCTATTTGAGAATCTGGAAAGAATCCGGAAATTCCTACAGCTCTGTGGGGATTCTGGGTCCAACAAAGATTATCCGGTTAAAGGCAGAAGTTTTGATGTGCATGGGTTTTAAAATTTCTGCTTCTAAAGTGGAGTATGAATACCACCATCCGAGGTTCGATTGGAAATTTTGGATTGATTCGACCGGAGATCCGGTTCCAGGTGTTTGACCTGGACGGCAGGTTAATTTCCAATGGAGAAACTCCTGCAGATTTCCAGTCAGGCGGACAGTACAAACATCAGATGGATATTTCGAAGCTGCAGGGCGGGTTTTATCTTCTGGTAATGACCGATGAGGAAGGTGCCCGACTGACCAGGAGGTTTGTGAAGAACTGATGGCTGCCGACTGATCATTTGAAAAAAAAAAAGCATTGTGTATGATTAGAGGGATATTGACATTAGTTCAGAGCCCAACCGATGCAATCCATTTTCAATTTTCTTACCTTTGAGAGTGCCCCCCGGCATTTTTCTAATTCCTGACAGGATGAAACAGTTTTTATTGGTATTGGTAGGCTTTGCTCCTCTTGCATTGTTTGCCCAGTGGTCGGGGGACCCATCTCAAAATCTTACCATTTTTCCGGGAGCTGCCAATAGCACCCGGTATAATGGCATCACTACAATTAACGGCTGCAAGGATGGATCATCCTTTATAACCTGGTTCGATCTGGATACGGTTTTGCATGTTCAGCTTTATGATAAAGATGGGTTTGCGCTCTGGGATCCTGATCTGGTGACTTTCAGGAATCTGGGATTTAAAGCGATCAGCTCTTTCCTGGACATTCATGAGAATTTGTACCTCCACCTCGACCGCTATCAGGAGAGCATTTCCGGCTATCAATATATTCTCTTGAAAGTGGATAAGAGTGGACATAAGGTTTTTGGCGAAAATGGATTTGTTTTTCAGGATCCCAATCGAATCGACAATACTTATAACATTCACTATTCCGTTAATAACCAAGAGGATGTGTTCTTTTCTATCAATAGAGCCGCTGATTCTCTTCGCGCCAGAACCATTCATCGGATCACGCGCGACGGATCACTGCCCTGGGGTGAACACGGTATCACCATTCCGATTTCTCAAGAATCAAACTTCATCTTTCGCGAAACAATCACCACGCAGACTGATGGATTTTATGTGCTCTATGGAAAATACATCGGTATTCACCATGATGACTCGAGTTATGATGTTTATATACGCAAATACGATTTGAACGGACAGCTTGCCTGGGACCGGGACGTGATGGTATATAAAGGATATTTACAAACATGGTCAATAAGATTTTTAAAAGGCTCATCCGATGACTTTTACATGTGCTGGTCACCGTCCTTCATCCAGCATATCTATCCAGATGGTTCCACGGAATGGGAAGGTGGCGGGTTGGAAGTGATTTCCGATTCAACGGCCTGGTGTGAAGGCTATGATATTGTTGGATTGAACAGAAACGGAGAATTGATGGTTAGTTTCTGCCGTAGGGACATTCATTATAAGAATCCTCATCTTTATGGTCAGCTGATTGGGAAGAATGAACAACGGCTATGGGGAGATGCCGGCCGGCCCATTGAAATCAGCGATTTTTCGGAGAATTACGCCGGGACGAACAATCAATTCCGGATGATGATGAACAACGATTCTGTTTTCATTTTTTTTCCCTATCCACTTCCTGCATTTAATGTAAAGTCAACATCCATCAGGGTTATGGCTATTGATATGGCGGGGAGTCCTGTATGGAACAAATCCATTGAACTGTCGTCAAACCGATCCTTTGTTTCTTTGCCTCAGGTTACCCCCTTTGTCAATAATCAGGCAATTCTCCTATGGTCGGAATCCAATGACACGAAAAAAGGGATTCTCAAGGCTCAGAACATGCACTCAGATGGCACCATAGGATTAAAAACATCTTCATCGGAAATGGAAATTTCCAGTGATAAATCTTTTTTCCTGGATCAGAACTATCCCAATCCATTCAGTGACCGGACCGGAATTACCTACTCAATCGAAAGTGAATCCAGAGTAAAAATCGAGGTCGCCGACTTTACCTCATAGGTCACCAGTGGATATTCATCAAGGGTGCGAAACGACCAGGGCATCAGCATAAATGAGTAATCCCATTCCGGTTTAAGCAACACGCTTATGATCAGATACCGGCCATCTTCACTGTATTTCGGGGTTCCTTTGACCGCAAAGGGTTCAATCGCTTCAACATGAGCACACTGTGATTCATAATCGCTCTTAAGTTTATCGATACCGGGAGCGATATCCCGGTACCATTTTGCAATTTCCGGCATGAATGCAGAAAGCGTCGGATAGATATCACGGTGGGCCGTATAATTCTTAAACAATCCGATGAGCTGACCGATCCAGAGGAACCCTTTGGTCTCCTCGGCGATAATCATTTTTTTAATCTGATTCTCCGATCCCTTGTTATCGACAAAATACTGGATGGAGGAGGCACGCACCAGCGATTCGTACATCACGGTTTTTCGCATTTACATAGGCCTTAAACGGGTTCATATTGTATTCCGGATTGCCCGCCAGGCGGAATACAACGCTCAATAGCTCAATTCGCTGGTCGGTTTTCGCATGGATCGTTACCTGGCTGTAAGCTGGTATAAAAAACATCAACACCGGAACAAAAAAGACAACAATCAGTATCCTGGGTTTCATCGCGATCCATTCAATTTAATTATTCGACTATTATCTATCTGATTATCTATCTGATTATCTATATTTTAGATTTCAATCTCTTTCTTTTCTCCCGCATTTAATGTGATCTCCCTCTCTCTCCCAGCATATTCGATCTTTGCCGTACCGCCGGTTTTAGAACTGATAAATGCCTCGGTGAGTTTTCCATCGGTCCATTTGATATCTAAAACAAAACCACCCCGGGCGCATAGCCCTTTGACTTCACCGGTGTTCCAGGCTTTTGGCAAAGCAGGGAGCAGGCGGATCGGACCGTTGTGCGACTGGATGAGCATTTCGGCGATGCCGGCTGTGCCGCCGAAGTTGCCATCGATCTGGAACGGTGGATGGGTATCGAACAGGTTGATCAGGGTACATTTACGTAACAGACTTAATACATTCTGATAGGACTTTTCGCCATCTAACAGCCTTGCGTACTGACAGATGATCCAGGCGCGGCTCCAGCCGGTTTGTCCGCCACCAAAGGATAATCTTCTTTCGATGGTAGCCCTGGCGGCATTGAACAATTCAGGGGTAGCGGGAGTAAATTGCCCCAGGGGATAGAGCCCGAGCAGGTGCGACATGTGCCGGTGTCCGGGTTCCACTTCGTCGTAATCGTTGACCCACTCCTGAATAACGCCTTTGGAATTTATTTTTACCGGCGGCAGCCGCTTTTGTGCTGCCTCAATTTTGGCAGCAAATTCCTGATCGGTCCCGAGTAACCTGCACGCTTCCTTACAATTATCAAACAGGGTATTCAGGATCTCGATATCGACTGTTGCCGCATAGGTGAGCGCTGAATTCTCCCTGGTTTTGGAACCCGGAACCAGGAATGCGTTTTCCGGCGAATGGGAAGGGTTGGTAACCAGATATCCTTCAGGCGACTCCACGAGAAATCCGAGTGCAAATTCGGCAGATCCCTTCATCATGGGCCAGGCCACGTTACGCAGAAAATCCATATCACGGGTAAAAAGGAAGTGCTCGTAAACGGTAAACGTCATCCACGGTCCGTTTAACGGCGTGATGCCCCAAACCCCATCGGCCACGCCGGTTCGTCCGAATGGATCGGTCAGGTGGTGGAAGGTCCAGCCCTCGGTACCATACATTTCCTTTGCCGTAACGGTTCCCGGAGTAACCAGTTTTTCCATGAAGTTGATGAGCGGGTGTGTGGTTTCAGTAAGGTTGCACACTTCCGCCGGCCAATAGTTCATCTGAAGGTTAATATTCGTATGGAAATCAGCGTTCCAGGCGGCATTCATATCCTTGTTCCAGATGCCCTGCAGGTTCGCCGGCAAGGTGGCCGGTCCGCGCGAGGAACCCATCAGTAAATATCGTCCATATTGGAAATACATCGCCATCAGGGCATTATCCTCGCCGCCTTCCTTCAAACGGGCGAGCCTGATATCAGTTGGAAGAGTATCCAGTGCCGATCCGCCAAGATCGAGCGATACGCGGTTGAATATGGGTTGATATTCAGCCAGGTGGCGCTTGTACAACTCCTGGAAATTCCGGGGTGCGGCATCGAGTATTTTGCTGCAGGTAACGGCCGGATCAATGGAACGGTCGAAATTGAGCGTCGCCGGATTATAGTCGGTTGCGGCGGTGAGGAGGAGAGTGACCTCGCGTGCACCCGTGACCCGGAGCTCGGGTAGGCAGGAGGAAAGGCCAGCACTTAGGTCGGCCAGAGCTGACTCCCCTCTCCCGAGAGCTTGCGAACGCGGGAGAGGGGCCGGGGGTGAGGTGGATAAAGCCAGCTGGCCGCCGCTTTGCGACAACCTCAGCTCGCCGTTGAATTTCATGTGAGCGCCGGCGGGCCCGCTGCCCGGATCTTCCCCATCGATGATCTGTCCCGTGAGGAGCAGCCTTCCATCGGGCGTTGCGGTCACCGTTGCATCTTTTTCACGCGCAAGGGAGAAAGTGGCATCGATGGATCCCTTATCCATGGCAATGATCTTAACAATCAGTATATTATCTGGAACCGAACAATAGACTTCCTGTTGATATTTTTTCCCATCCACGGTAAATTCGGTGGATGCCACTCCAGTTTTCAGATCGAGATACCTCCGGTAATTTTCCGGTTTTGTTTTCCATCCATAATGGATCAATAAATCACCAAGTGGCTGGTACGACCGGATTCTGGGCGGAGTGCCGAGCATATTGTCATTGGCCAGCTGCCAGGCATCCTTGAACCGGTTCTCAAAAAGGGCTTTCTGAATCTCAGGCAGATGCGCAAGTGATTTGGGGTTGTTATTGTTCACCTGACAACCGGCCCAGATGCTCTCTTCATTGATCTGGATCCGTTCGGAAACCGGGTCGCCAAAAACCATAGCCCCTAAACGGCCATTACCGACCGGAAGGGCTTCGTTCCAATCTTTGGCCGGTTGTTTGTACCAGAGCGTCAGGTGGTTGGAGATTGTATCATGCGAGGAAGAACTGCAGCCGTTTATCAGTAAAAGGCCGGAGATCAAGAAAAAAGAAACCATCTTTTTCATAAGGGAACAATTAGATTTGATTACAGCTCATGTCAGGGTTCAGTGTTATCTATACCGCACTCATCATGCCAAGTCCATGGATAAACAAATATAAGTTAATTTTCTTTTCACGGATTGGCTGAATAATATATACTATTTTGATATACCTTTGCGATATTAATAAAAGGCAATGAAAACGGTATCACTAAAAATAGACGACTCGGTATTCGGAGAAACGGAAAAGATTCTTTCCCGAATAAAGAAAACAAGAAATCGTTATATCAACGATGCCCTGGATTATTACAACCGCCATCAGATGAGAATTATTCTCGAGAAAAAGCTAAAAGAGGAATCTGCTTTAGTGGCAAAGGAGTCTCTATCTGTTCTTAACGAATTCGAAAAGATAGATTATGCGGATTAAACAATTTGAGGTGTGGCTTGCAGACCTAAATCCACAGATAGGAACTGAATCCGGTAAAACCCGACCCGTTTTAATCATACAGACCAATCTTCTTAATAAACTTCCGCATCCCTCGACGATTGTTTGTCCGATTACAACCAGAGTAGAAAAAGATGCAGATATCTTAAGAGTCCATCTTAAAAGAGGAATGGCCAATGTATCAGAGAATTGTGATATTATGATTGATCAAATCAGGGCTATTGATAACAAAAGATTGGTAAGAAAAATGGGTGATATTCCTCCTGATTTGGTAGATAGTATTAAAGAAAACATTAAAATAACACTTGACCTTGATTAGGAAATTTGCTTCCGATCTCAAAATGTTTTGGGTTTTCGCGAAAACCAATTTCTCGGATTAAGGTGCTTTTTATACCTGTTTACCAGCTGTTTACCTAACACTAAAACACCCAACCACCAGGCAATTTCCCCACTCACAATGCAAGCGGTTACAATACCTCCCTTTGCGGCAACGGAGAAAGGTAGAAAAGGAACCACCAGAATAAATAGGTAGAAAATACAGGATAAAATGATCAGGATCACTCCAATAACCGTAATCGTTTTCCTGGTCACCGGCTTTGACGCGTGATCATCCATCGCGGGTATTCGGGAGCCACCTGGCTCACCACATTGAGCTTTTCAATTTCGTCTTCAGAAAACTGCACCTGAACGGAATCCAGGTTATCGGCCAGCTGGGCCGTTGAATTGGCGCCAATAATCACCGAGGTCACTACGGGTTGATGCAACAGCCAGGCCAGTGCAATCCGGGCAACGGTAACCTGTTTCTCTTTGGCCATCACTTCCATCACTTCAATGATATCGTATGCTTTCTCTTTGTTGATGGGCGGAAAATCAAAGTTTGCCCGCCGTCCTTCCTTAGTTTCGACCATCCGGCTGTATTTGCCACTCAAAAATCCGCCGGCCAGGGGACTCCATACCATCAGACCCATTTTCTGGTCGAGGAGCATAGGTACCAGGTCGCGCTCCAGATCCCGGCTGGCGATCGTATAAAATGCCTGTAAGGAGATAAAACTACTCAGGTGCCGGGCTGCAGAAATTCCATGAGCCTTCATTACTTGCCAGGCTGCGAGATTGCTGCAACCGATATACCTGACCTTACCCACCCTAACCAGTGAATTCAAAGCTTCCAGCGTTTCTTCGAGTGGAGTGTTCGGATCGAATCCATGGATCTGGTAAAGATCGATATAGTCAATACTCAGCCTTTTAAGGCTTTCATCAGCTTGCTGAAGGATATGTTTTCTGCTGAGGCCCGACTGGTTGGGTCCGGGTCCCATCTGGCCCCTCACTTTGGTTGCGATAACCAGATCATCCCGGTTAAGGCCCAGGTCACGAATCGCCTGACCGGTCATTTTTTCGCTCAAACCCTCACTATATACATTGGCGGTATCGATAAAATTGATTCCGCTATCCACGGATTGCTTAACCAGCTCATTCACCTGTTGTTGTGGAAGGGTTCCGATATTCGTCCAGATTCCCTTTCCGCCAAAGGTCATGGTACCCAAACAAAGTTCGGACACTTTGAGTCCGGTATTTCCCAAATTCTTGTACTTCATATTTTTCTATTGGTCCTATTTCTAACACGACAGCCGTCTCATTGTTTACTGGAGATCCTATAAAAACACCACTATTTTGGTTTCCTGAAGGCATTTCCCAAACGCTGCAGACCGGCGGAATAATCGCGGTTGGGCAGACAGGCTTCAATGATCACCAGTTTCCCTTTCTCCGTGGCTGCGGTTTTCATGGCATCGTCGAGCTCCTCCTCGGTGGTTGCTTTGAAACCAATTACAAAGTCGTCGCCAGCAAAGAGGTCGGCCAACCTGGAATAATTCCACATCTGGATGTCGTTATAGGGGCCATCTTCGTGGAGAACCCGCTCGATCAGGTATCCATCGTTATTGATGATCACGATCACTGCTGGCAGCCGCAAACGTATCAGGGTGGACACTTCCTGGGCGGTCATCTGGAAGGCACCGTCGCCGGTGAGTACGACCGGACGTTTGTCCGGTCGGGCCAACGCCACACCCACCGAAGCCGGTGTACAAAATCCGATCGAGCAGTAGTAGCTCTGCACGATAAAGTTATCGGCTTCCTCGATCTGGAATTCCGGTGCGGCACAGAAAGCATCACCCGGTTCCGACAAGAGGACCATCTGGTCATCCAGAAAATAGTTCACACTCTCGTACAACCGGGGAGCCGTTAAAATGGTGTTTTTTACAGGAATAAATGGTTTTCGCGGTTGGAAGGCTACTGTGGGATGCGAAAGCAGGTAGTCGCGGGGCGGAATGGTGGTGATAAGCTTGCTGATCAATTCATTAAGCTGGATTTTTGTAAAAGTATGATCTCCAATTTCCACTTTGCCACCTCCTGCGGTAATCATCCGGGAACTATCGAGGTTAATGCTGAACATCCCGGTATCCAGATCGGTCATCCATACCCCGAGCGAAAGAAGGCAATCGGATTCCTCCACCTGCCGCCGGGTAGCTTCACTGCTCCAGGCCCCCTGATAAATCCCGGCAAATTGCGGGTGCATTTCCGGTAAAATGGATTTGCTGGCGAGCATGGTTACAAAGGGAATCTCCGTGGTTTCCACCAGGCGTAGCGTTTCGGAACCCAATCCATTTCGGAGAAGTTCCACTCCGGCGAGGATCAACGGATTCTTTGCTTTTCTGAATTTTTCGGCCACAACAGCCACACAATCGCTCAGGCTATAAGGATCGGAAACGGCAAGTTTGTGGCTCAGAGTTCCGATGGGCTCATGACAGGGCGCTATGGCAATATCGGCAGGAATTTCAAGGTATACAGGAAGTTTACGGGTGATGCAGCTGGTCAGCACCCGGTCGATCATGGCTGGAGCGATATCCGGATCGATCAGGATGGCAGCATCTATCGTAATTTTTTTATAGATATCGAGCTGCATGTAATAGTTGGATATCAGGTGGTGCACCATGGCTCCTGAATCCCTCCGGCGTGAAGCTGGAGCACCACTGATGACGATCAGCGGCACCTGCTCGGCAAAGGCTCCGGCAGTGGCATTGAGGATGCTTAATCCCCCTACTCCATAGGTCACCACGGCCGCACCCGCACCCTTCATCCGTGCGTATCCATCGGCCGCATAGCCGGCATTCAGCTCATTGCAGGTTCCCACCCATTGAATCGGACTGGCGATCACCTCATCACAAAAATCTAAAACATAATCACCCGGAACTCCAAATATATGTTGAACACCTATTTCCTGAAGTCGTTTTACCAGGTAGCGGGACACGGTATAATCTGAATTCATGGCAGTAAATATTAAGTTGTATTCATTTTAATCAATCATTAGAAAAAAGCGGCTTCACTCCCAATGAACGACGCTTTCGCGGGTAGTCCAGTTCACCAAAACCGACTGCTGGTTATCCGCTTCCTCGGCAACCTCGGAAATCGTGCCATTAACTTTTACACTGGAAACCATCGGGAACCCATGCAGGATCAGTTTTACCTTGTTGAACTTGCTGTTATAAGTTCCTTCCCAGGCTGAAAGGCTGATCTCCTTTTTCACAGGATCTGACGAAATAAGTCGTCGGCAGTAAGCACCTTTTTCGTACCCATAGGATACTCCGTCATCTTCATAATAGGCAAAGGTGGTAGGTATTTTGCCGGCATAAATGTGCAACTGCAGCGTGGGATCTGGACTTTCGGTAGTGTTCTGAATAACTGATTGCATGGGAATGATGGCACCGGCCTTTGCGAACACCGGAAGATCGCTCAACGGTGCGGCTGCAATTATTTCTGAGTTGCCGGCAAAATACTCATCATTCGATAGCCGGTACCAGCCACCCGCCGGAAGGTAAACTTTTCCGAAATCTTGTGTGCTGATGACGGGAGCCACCAATAGATTATCGCCGAATAAATATTCGTTTTCATAAGCGGTTTGGTAAACCAGATCGTCGAAGGGGTAATTGATGGCCAGAGTCCGGCTTAGCGGCATACCGCTCCGGGAGGCTTCATAGGCCATCGAATAAATGTAGGGGAGCAGCCGGTAGCGTTGGTTGATCAGCTCACGGTTGATCTTTTCAAACTCCTTACCGTAAACCCATGGCTCACGGTAATTGTGGTTGTAATCCACATGCGTCCTCATAAAGGGGGTATAAACCCCGACTGATAGCCAGCGGGTTAGCAATTCCCTGGAAGGTTCGCCGATAAAACCTCCGATATCCGGTCCGGCGAATGGAAAACCACTTACGCCCAAGCTGTTCACCAATCGGGTTCCCAGGAGCAGATGTTCATCAGAGGAGGCATTATCGCCGGTCCAGATGGTGGAATATCGCTGTCCGCCTGCATAGGTAGCCCGTGTGATCGTCAGGGGGCGCTCACCGGGATTCAACTTCCGCACCCCTTCGTAGGTAGAGCGGACCATCTGCATACCGTACACATTATGAGCCTGATTGATCGTGGTTTTATGTCCGTCGAAATCGAATTCCACCACCTCCGGAATATTCTGGCCCCACACGGCCGGTTCATTCATGTCGTTCCAATATCCGCTGATACCCAGGTCGGTATATACTTTAAACATGCCACCCCACCAATCTCTTGCCTTGCTGTTGGTAAAATCCGGAAAATGCGAGCGACCGGGCCATACGCTCCCAACATAATCCTTACCATTGGGATATTTCACGAAATAATGATTCCTGACTCCCTCCTCATAGGCAAAATATCCGGGTTCCACTTTGAGACCGGGGTCCACGATAACAACCACCCTGAATCCCATTTTTTTTAGTTCGGCAATGGTTTCGGCGGGTTTGGGATAATATTCCGGACTAAAAGTGAACACCTTATACTGATCCATATAATGGATATCCAGATAGATCACATCGATCGGTATGTTTTTATCTCTGAATGTTTTAGCTATCGTCATTAGTTCGGTATCGGGAAAATAGGACCACCGGCACTGCTGATATCCAAAGCTCCACAGGGGCGGCAATTGGGCGTGCCCGGTTAAATCCGTGTAATTTCGGATCACTCCGGATACTGAGGAGCCTCCGATAAAATAATAATTGAGCTCACCATCAGCCGCACCAAAGCTTGAGAATTGGTTATCGCTGGAGGCTCCGAAATCAAAAAAGGAGCGGTAAGAATTATCGGCGAATATCCCATAGGTCAAGCTGTCGTGTAACCCGATAAAGAAAGGAATGGTGGCATAAAGGGGATCCTTATCCAGCGCATAGGCCGGAACATCAGAATTCCAGTTCACATAGGCACTTCCGCGACGGTTGAGTCCGCCGGTTTTCTCTCCCAAACCGATAAACCGCTCATCGGGAAAAAGCTTTCGGTAATTCGTCACAGCGGTGCCCATCCAGCTGATGCCAAGGTCAGGGTCGTCCTCGCTGATCACCTGCCCGCGGGTATCCGAAAACTTCAGTCGCAGAGGATTCTTGTTGATGGTTACCACGATTTTGCCGGTGGCATAAACCAGGCTGGACTGATCTTCGGAAATTTTCCGCAATTCATTTTCGGGCTCCCGGATCACGGCATACGAGAAATCCGGTGCCGGCAACCCCCGGGTAACCCTGACCCGTATGATTTCATCACCGTAGGTCGAGATTCGCATCTGTGCCAGGTCCGTAGTCAGGAGTATTGTTTCTTTTTCGAGGGAAACTTTTTTCAGATCCCCCATCCGGATGCTCATGCGTCCCTGAGCAGTGCCAGAAAGGCCCATCCCGGTTGCCAGAATCAAAATAAGGATTGAAATTTTCATTTTGAAGCGTTTTATTTAACTACCATCTCATCAACAAATACCCACGAAGGTCCACCTGCTGATGGATGCCATTTCGGGTTTTTCAGGGTGCCTTTTAATTCGAAACGGACATACCGGAGGGGCGAACCGTTGGGATTAAAGGTGAAAGTCCGGGTTACTTCTTCTTTTTTCTGATCTCCGGTTACGGTAATGGTTCCAATGTGTTTCCATTGCTTGTTATCCAGCGAAACCAGACAGGAGACTGCTGCGGGATGGAAAATCCAGCTTTTGGGATCATATAGGGTACTAACCTCAATAGAGGTGGGTTTACAAACTTCACCCAGATCGGTACCGAGCGTAAAATTCTGTCCTTCCCAGCCGAGCCAGTGCACTTTGTAATCGTTCGCACCTTTGACACCGTTAGTCAGGTAAGCCAGGTCGCCACCCCCATATTTCGGTGAAGGAAGCGGATTGGCGGTCACCGGTTTCTGAAAGGCCAGATTATTTTCAATCTCCACCTTCAGGAAACGCTTGGTTGACTGATAGTAATTTTCCGGTGTGAGTCCGGATTCGCTGAGGGTTCTGACTCCGGCATCTTTACATACCTGGTTAAAATCTTCCAGCATTTTGACCCTGTTTTCCCGGAGCACATATTTTTTGCCCTCCACGCTATACCATCCACGAGGCGAAAACATATGGTTCTTGCCGATTTCCATGGCCGCGTACTGCACCGGAAGCAAATAGGTTTTCACATGCAAGAGCAGGACCGGTTGATCCTTGACAGCCTCCATTGCCTGATCAAAATAGCCCAGGTATCGGGAGATGTTGGCTTCAGAGAGGAAGGTGTTTTCGTGGGCCGTGGGATGCCCGTATATATCGAGCCACTCTTTGGTTTTCAGTATTTCGCCCTCCAGTGTATCGAGGTAGGTGCGTACAAATGGTGCAGCGGCGCCGAAATATCCCTGCATGAAGTCGGTGATCACGGAATCCGCATTGATATCGGGGTTCCATAAAATCCTGGAAATCAGGTAGGATTTAAGTTCCGAAAACTCATGCCCCACATCGGTGTTGCTTTGCTGGAAGTGTGAGAATACATTGTTCTTCACAAACAGCTGGATATTCGGCTGGAGCACATGAATATTCGGGAATGGGGTAACGTGGTGCGAAAAGTTCACGGTGTAATCCCAGAGGTAGATGTGTTTGGCGATTTTCCCCCAATCCACGATATCTTTTAAAAACGAGGCACTGCGCGGATCTTCGGCTATGGGCTGACTCCGGTTGAGCTCGATGGTACAGAGCATGATCTGTACATTATCTTCGGGTTTGGTCACTTTTGGTGCCTGACGACTATACTGATATGCCAGGGTGGAGATGATCTTATCCGGGAAGCGTTTGGCCACCTCATTTACAAAACGGATGATCGGTCCCGCCGGGCTCCCCTCCTCCTCCATGATTTTTTTGCAGTCGTCGCACTGGCAATAGGAAAAATTATCGTTCTGGCTGACTGACCATACCTGTTTTCCAGGCTGGAGGGGAATATCCGTTTCGAGTTTTTTCAGTGCAATTTTCAGGACCTCCGGATTCGACAGGCAAAGCTGGTCGATGATCCGTTTTCCATTCATCAGCGCATAATATTCGGGATGTTTCTGGAAATTTTCCTCCCAGGGAACCAGGCGGTTCATGGTATGCACGTAATATCCATCGGCAAAAACATCCTGAATCACATCGATCCGCTGCCAGTCGCGGTAATTCACATCATCGGCAAATTTCCCGTACGCGTTACGGTATTCATTCACCGGCTGGTCCCTGACTTCCAGTTTTCCGATACGGATCCGGTTCATTTGGGGGATCACTTCGAATCCCGGTGCGTACATACGGCATCCGAGCTGACGCTCCAGCAGGTCCACTACCCCGTAAATGCACCCCTTGTGCAGTCCCCCGGTGATAATCAGCTGCTTCTTGTCCGTGATCAGGCTGAATGCATCCTCATGACCGATCACCACATCCGGATTAATGACGATGGCTTTTTCCGGAATTTCGGAAGGATTCACCTTTACAGGGATTTCGGCCCCGCCCACCTTTTTCAGATAGGTTTGCAGCAGGAGTGCTGCCCGCATCATTTCCGGGTTGGTGGTATCCGACACACAGATCACATAATCCGATTTTCCTCCATTCATGAGGGTTACGCCCGGCTTCAGGCTGCACCCGGCAATAATGGTTACCAGCAGAGCGATGGTAATCTGGGCGTTGACCAGATATCGAAAGACGAAAGGACTGATGTAAGACCGGTACCACGGAGTCCCATTTAACCCAGTCAACTTCATTGACTGATCAGAATTCAGCTTCAGTGCTTTCATTTTACTGCTTTGGTTTAGTGTTGGTTGTTTAGGTAAAAGTACTTAATCCTGCTAATTTGCGGAAGTGTAAATTTCGCGGTTGAGAATTGGAAAAAGCTTAACCTAATCTTTCCGACATGAAAAAAAGTACTGAGATTCTACCGGGGTACATCTTTCCCAAGGCGTACACCAATTATCTGTTTGTCCTGCTATTCCTGTTATACATGTTTGACTA
>JBBQOG010000038.1:0-14930 GCA_038330665.1 Bacteroidales bacterium | reverse complement strand
AAAAAATTGAAAATGCAAAGGCTCAGATGCGTAAGGGTGTCCTGGAGTATTGCATCCTGATGATCATGAACCAGCAGGATTGTTATGCCACGGATATTCTACGGATACTGAAGGAGGCAAAACTGATCGTGGTGGAAGGTACCCTGTACCCGCTGCTCACGCGCCAGAAGAACGCAGGATTGTTGAGTTACCGATGGGAGGAGTCCCCCCAGGGACCGCCGAGAAAATATTATAAACTGACCGACGAAGGCCGGGGATTCCTCAAGGATCTTGATTCTTCATGGGAAGACCTGGTAAAGGCCGTCGCCCTGATTAATAAACAAGATTAAACCTGCAATAATGAAAAAGTCAATTAAAATAAACCTGGGCGGGCTGGTCCTTCATGTGGATGAGGATGCATATGAATTGCTGAGAAATTATCTCGACCAGATCCAGTTACGTTTCACACAGGTTCCCGGTGAATCCGAAATTCTGAATGACATCGAAACCCGCATGGCGGAATTGTTTCAGGAAAAGCTGGTCCCGGGCAAGGAGGTGATCGGTCTGGCCGATGCCCGCGAGGTCATTGGCGTGATGGGTCAACCCGAGGAAATCGGGGACACCGGCGAAGAGGATATGGGACCTTCCATGCCTCCGCCCATCAGGGGCCGCGGCCGGCGAATGTACCGCGATCCGGGCAATCAACGTATCGCCGGAGTTTGTTCCGGTCTGGCCGCCTATTTCCGGGTGGACCCATTACTGATAAGGATCCTGTTCGTCGTTTTCACCCTGGCCTATGGTGCAGGAATACTGATATACTTCGCGCTATGGGTGGGTGTGCCTCAAGCCAGGACCGCAGCCGAGAAGCTGGAAATGTTCGGCGAAGAGGTCAACGTATTTAATATTGAACGACAGGTTCGTCAGGAATATCCCTATGACCCCATGGATCCGGGCAACCTGCAACCTGCTCGCCGCAGTAGTCAGGAAACGCTGATCAGTCGGATGATCCGGGCCCTAGGGCAGGTGATTGCATTGTTTATTAAGGGGATCGGCTTAATCATTGCCTTCTCCTTCATCATCGCCGGTATCGCCATATTGGGTGCCATCATCGGGCTGGCCGTGAGCGGCAAAGCCTGGTTTATTAATTCCGACTGGAATCTGAACGGGATCGACTGGAGTGAAGCGATCAGTTTTTTTGTATCCCCAACCACCGCAACTATTGGTGTGATTGCCTTGATCCTGTTGGTGGCCATACCGCTGGTCGGTCTGATCTATGGGGTGGTAAAGGTGATCTTCCGCTTCAAATCGAGTAACCGTTTCGGGGCGTTAAGTCTTTCGGGTTTGTGGGTAATCACCCTCATTGTGCTCATCGTTCTGGGCATCAGCGAAGGGGTTAAATATGCAAATCAAGGAGAGACCCGTGTGGAAAAGGAACTGGCACTGCTGCCCGGTAAGAAGCTGATCGTGAAATCATTTTCGGCTCCCGGGGAATCTTATGATTTCAGACGGGAATTCAACAATCACGATGATTTCTGGATTTCCAGGGAAAATGACAGCATTAACCTGATGGTCCGGCCATCCATCCGGATTGAATACAGTGAGGATTCGGTAGCTGGAATTGTGATCAGGAAAATGGCCCGGGGTGAGAGCTACCGGATTGCCAGGGAAAACGCCGATGAAATCCGCTATTCCTATACCTTGCAGGATTCTGTGCTGGTTCTTGACCCCGCCTATAAACTGATGAAAAGTGACCGATTTCATGCACAGGAGGTCCGGGTTACCATCGACCTTCCAAAAGGCACCGTGGTTTATCTGGATAAAAGCCTGGAGCACATGCTGTACGATATTCAGAATACCGATGATATCTGGTCGGGCGAAATGATCGGAGAGGAGTGGGTCATGACTCCGGAGGGACTGACGCGGGTCCTCAAAAATGAAATAAAAAAGAATTAGGGAGCCATCTCAATGCTTCCATATAATTAAAGCTTGCTTTAATTGTTCAGTGGCCGGTCCGGGACGATTCGTCACCCGCTCGAAAGCGGGGGCGGGGCCCGGCCGGCTTGAACATTTTTTATAGTTTTGTATTCGATGGAAAACCAATTTTTAAGTACCCGCCACCCGGTCATTCAATTGCTGTTCCTGGTATTGGTCACACTGATCAGTGTATTGCTGGTTTCGATCCTTTCGCTGGGGGCGGGTGTCCTGATATTCAAGATTCCCCTGAATGATTGGCTGACCGCTATTCAAATGGATGACCCGGCACTGATTCCGGCCGTTAAATTTCTTCAGATTACCCAATCCCTGGCCATGTTTGTGATTCCACCGATTGTTTTCGGATGGTTCATGCTGCGGAACCCATGGTCCTTTCTGCAGATCAACCGGAATCCCGGGCAAAAATTATTGCTTGCCGTAGTCGTCCTGGCAGTATCCATCCTCCCTGTGCTTAACCTCCTCGCCCTTTGGAATGAATCGATACGCCTGCCGCAATTTCTTTCGGGTATCGAAGATTGGATGAAAAGAGCCGAGGAACAGGCCGGGTCGCTTACCGAGAAGTTTCTTACCGTGAATACCTTCGGTGGATATCTGGTTAATGTACTGATGGTGGTACTGATACCTGCCTTTGGCGAAGAATTTTTCTTCCGTGGTGCCCTGCAGAATATTTTTCAAAAATGGTTCCGGAATCCGCACGGAGCGATCATACTGGTGGCCATCCTCTTCTCGGCCTTCCACATGCAGTTTTACGGATTCATTCCGCGATTCGCCCTCGGAGTTATTTTTGGATACCTGTTTTACTGGTCGGGAAATATCTGGTACCCCATTCTGGCGCATGGAATCAATAACTTCCTGCCGGTTACGCTCACCTATTTTTTTCGCGACCAGTTCGATCCGGCCGAACTCGATACCGTCGGTACCGGTCCGGATGCCTGGATCTGGGCAATTCCCGCCCTTTTGCTGAGTATCGCCGTCATCCTGTACTTTTACCGGAACAGTAAAACAGATGTTGCAGGCTCAATGCGAGTTTGAGGTTTGGTTATTGAAGTTTGGAGCTTATTTGTTTTTTGTTTTTTGTATTTTGTGGTTTGTTATTTAACCCCAGATGATGAACCCCTCATGATCAAAAGCTCACAAAAAGCGATGAAAATAATTGAGGGCTCCATGAGTACGAACCAATCACCATCAACGATTAATAATTATTTACGAATGAAAAAATTACTCCTTCTTCTGTCCCTTTTCAACCTGATGCAAGTGGCGTATAGCCAAACGGAAAAAGATACCGCGAACCTTCTCAAAGTGGGTTCGGATATGCCGGAATTCAAACTGAAAGCGCTTGATGGGTCAACCCTTACTTCAGATGATCTGTATGGCAAGGTGGTGCTGATCAATTTTTTTGCCACCTGGTGCCCCCCATGCAACCAGGAATTGCCTTTCGTGGAAACGGATATCTGGGCAAAATACAAGGATAACAAGAATTTTGCCCTCGTGATTATCGATCGGGAAGAGCCGGTCGGAAAAGTGAAGCCTCATATTGAGAAGAAAAAGTGGACGATGCCCTTTTATCTCGATGAAAAGAAGGAGGTTTATTCGCTCTTTGCCTCACGGTTCATTCCCCGAAATTATCTTTTTGACAAGGAAGGGCGCTTGGTTCTTCAATCCATGGGATACAAGAAAGATGAATTCGAAGTGCTCAAGAACCAGCTTGAGGATTTATTGAAGTAGCCGGCTCAGGAGGTTCCCTTTTCCCCTGATCGCATGACATATACCACACCGTAGCTTTCAGCCAGCTTGCGACACTCGCTCTCTTCAGCCGCACGGTAAAACGATTCGATACCGTCCCAGACCTTGGCCAGGAGCGAGTCCACTTCCTTACGGATTTCCACTATTTTACGATCCGCACGTACAGTCGACTTGACAGCTGTCTGTTGGTTGTAATATCCCTCACGAAACTGATCATACCAGACTTTCAGCCGGGCCACATTTGGCGTCATGACCGGGATGCCACCAGTCTTTAACCGCTGGTTTTCTCCGTCTATAATCCGCTTCCCCCATTCGATCATGTCCTTGTCCTTGCGAAGATCCGGTAACCGGTTCCCCAACGATTCCAGTCCGTAAAAAGAACGGGCGGATTCCGGAATTTCCTCCCGGATGATAGCCAGGTTCAGCACCTGGATAAAATGGGATAAATACAACCGGGTTTTGGCGACCTTCGGCTGATACTCCTTATTGAAAGCAATTTGCAACCTTCGGGCCTGATTCTGCTGATGTTTGGCCCCCTCGAGCTTGTTAATGATATTACGCAGGGTATGAATATGTTCGGCAGGAAATGCAAGCTCGCTGAGGCCCGAAATCTCGGCCATGTGCGTGCAGGCATGCAGGGCCTTGAGCCTCGCAACATCCGATGTGGGTAATCTGCGGTAGGGCATCGTTCGTTTTTCGAGTGGAATATAAGGAAAATCAAAATAAAAACCATCCCAAGGCGGCAAACGGGTACTTGATTTGCCGTATATTCGTTCATTCAAAAAATAACACCATGTTCAAATCGCAGATTTACGAAAACAGAAGGGTCCGGCTCCGTGAAATCATCGGCACCGGACTGATATTATTCCCCGGAAATGTGGACGCCGCGTTCAATTATCCGGCCAATCAATACCATTTCAGACAGGACAGTAGTTTCCTTTACTATTTCGGGCTGGATCATCCGGGCCTGGCCGGATTGATGGATCTGGATTCGGGAAAAGACTGGATCTTTGGTAACGATGTGGATATGGACGACATCATCTGGATGGGGGTCCTGCCTTCGATAGCGGAATTGGCCGCGAAAGTGGGAGTCTCCCTTACGGCTCCCTATGCGGAACTTTCCAAAGTCATCACCAAGGCCATCAGCCAGAACCGAAGGATTCATTTCACCCCGCCTTATCGCGGCGAAACTTCGCTTGAACTGGAAAGTCTCACCAAAATTCCCGCCGCCGATCTTAAAGCGAAAGCGTCGGTTACCCTGATAAAAGCAATTGTATCCCAACGATCTATTAAAGACAAATACGAGATCGCCGAGATCGAAAAGGCAATCGATACCGCCTACCTGATGCATACCACCGCGATGACCATGGCCATGCCGGGCACAGCTGAGCAGCAAATTGCCGGAACCATCGAGGGGATTGCGCTGGCTCACGGCGGACCGGTATCGTTTCCGGTGATCCTCAGCATGAACGGTCAAACCCTTCATAACCACGATCATAGCCAGATTCTCCAGTCGGGACGGATGATGGTGGTGGATGCCGGGTGTGAAACCGCCATGCATTACGCATCCGACCTAACCCGTACCGTTCCCGTGGGTTTAAAATTCAACGAGCGCCAAAAAGCCGTTTACCAGGCCGTTCTGCAGGCAAACCTCAAAGCGATCGAGATGATTAAGCCGGGTCTCCTTTATAAGGATGTGCACCTTCACGCAGCCGCAGTCATGGTGGATGCCCTTAAAGGCATCGGGCTCATGAAAGGCGATACTCAGGAGGCCGTTGCAGCCGGTGCACACGCACTGTTTTTCCCGCACGGATTGGGCCACATGATGGGACTCGATGTGCATGACATGGAAAATCTCGGACAGAATTATGTCGGATATGATGAGGAGATCCAGCCATCCAGCCAGTTCGGTTTGGCCTTCCTCCGACTGGCCCGAAGGTTGCAGCCCGGTTTTGTACTGACTGTAGAGCCCGGATGTTATTTCATACCGGCCCTGATCGACCAGTGGAAATCCGAAGGTCTCCATACCGGCTTCATCAATTATGCTGAAGTGGAAAAATACAAGGATTTCGGTGGCATCCGCATTGAGGATGATGTACTTGTAACCGAAAGAGGCTTTAAAGTTTTAGGGAAAGCCGTGCCGAAAACGGTGGCGGAGGTGGAAGCGCTGCGATAGTTTTCAGCGCGGGGATGACAACTCTCCGAGGGTAACACACTTGCCGACTGCCCCCTGCTCAAGGTTTCAGGTTGGCTAACAGAAACTCCCTGTTCAACCTCGCGATATGTGCAATAGAAATTTCTTTCGGGCATTCCACTTCACAGGCGCCGGTGTTGGTGCAGCTTCCGAATCCGAGTTCGTCCATCTTGGCTACCATGGCCTTGGCACGTCGCACGGCTTCGGGCCGTCCCTGTGGCAAGAGGGCCAGGTGCGAAACCTTGCTGGCTACAAACAGCATGGCCGAAGAGTTTTTGCAGGTCGCCACACAGGCACCGCAACCGATACAGGCGGCTGCATCCATGGACTCGTCGGATTTATGCTTGGGAATCAATAAATTGTTGCCATCACGGGCCGATCCTGAATTTACCGAGATGAATCCACCAGCTTGGAGGATCTTGTCGAAAGCACTGCGATCGACCATTAAATCCTTGATCACCGGGAATCCCCCCACACGCCAGGGTTCAATAACGATTGTATCGCCATCCTTAAACTTGCGCATATGCAGCTGGCAGGTGGTGATGGCTTCATCCGGACCATGTGCCCGGCCATTGATGAATAAACTGCACATGCCGCAGATTCCCTCGCGGCAGTCGTGGTCGAATGTCACCGGTTCAGTGTTTTGCATGATCAGTTGCTCATTCAGCACATCGAGCATTTCCAGAAAGGAACTGTCAGGAGATATATTTTTCAGCGAATAGGTTTCAAACCGTCCTTTTGCCTTGCGGTTATCCTGCCGCCATACTTTTAATGTCAGGTCCATAGGTCTTATTCTTTATAATTCCGTGTTTTTACTTGGATGAATTCATAATCAAGGGGTTCCTTGTTGAGCACCGGTTCCTTACCGGGACCTTTATATTCCCAGGCACCCACATATTTAAAATTTTCGTCGTCGCGTTTGGCCTCACCGTCCGACATCTGGTGCTCTTCGCGGAAATGACCTCCGCACGATTCTTCGCGATGCAGGGCATCCTTGGCCAGCAATTCGCCCAGTTCGAGAAAGTCGGCGACCCGGTTGGCTTTTTCGAGCTCCACATTCATGGCGTCAGCCTTGCCCGGTACCCGGACTTCATTCCAGAATAGCTCCTTCACCTCTTTGATTTTGGTGATCCCCGACTCCAGACCGGCTTTGTTGCGGCCCATTCCTACGTGGTCCCACATGGCCAGACCGAGTTCCTTATGAATCGAATCTACCGATCGTGATCCTTTAATTCCCATCAGTTTGGAATTCCATTCCCTTACACCTTCCAGTGCTGCACCGAATTCGGATTGTTTGGCGGTATCCATGCGCGGAACCGATAGTTGGCTGGCCAGGTAATTCTGAATGGTAAAAGGCAGCACGAAATAGCCGTCGGCCAGCCCCTGCATCAATGCGGATGCGCCTAGCCGGTTTGCCCCGTGGTCGGAGAAGTTGGCTTCGCCGATGGAAAACAATCCGGGGATGGTGGTCATGAGTTCATAATCCACCCAGAGGCCTCCCATCGTATAGTGGATGGCCGGATAAATCATCATCGGGGTTTTGTATGGATTCTCGTCCACAATCTTTTCATACATCTGGAAAAGATTGCCATATCTTTCTTCGATCAGGTTCTTGCCTAACCGGTTGATGGAGTCTTTAAAGTCGAGGTAAACGGCCTGTCCGGATCCAACCCCATAACCGGCATCGCACCTTTCCTTAGCTGCTCGTGAGGCCACGTCGCGCGGAACCAGGTTCCCGAAAGCAGGATATCTCCTTTCCAGATAATAGTCGCGTTTTTCATCCGGCAGATCGGTGGGTTTTAATTTGCCTGCCCTTATTTTTTCGGCATCCTCTTTCTCTTTAGGTACCCAGATGCGGCCGTCGTTACGGAGGCTTTCGCTCATCAGGGTGAGTTTCGACTGGGAGGCTCCATGCACCGGGATGCAGGTGGGATGGATCTGAACAAATGCCGGATTGGCAAAACAGGCACCCTTTTTATAGGCTTTCCAGGCGGCACTCGAGTTGGAACCCATGGCGTTCGTGGACAGGAAATAGACGTTTCCGTACCCGCCGGTCGCCAGCACCACGGCATGTCCGAAATGCGATTCCAGGGCACCGGTTTCCAGATTGCGGGTCACAATTCCCCGAGCTACCCCGTCAACGAGAACCAGGTCCATCATCTCGGTGCGGTTGTACATGGTTACGTTCCCAGCCGCAATCTGCCGGTTCAGGGCACCGTAGGCGCCTAACAGCAATTGCTGGCCGGTTTGCCCGCGTGCATAAAAAGTTCGGGATACCAAGGCACCGCCAAATGACCGGTTATCGAGATACCCGCCGTAATCGCGGGCAAAGGGAACTCCCTGTCCCACACACTGGTCGATAATCTGATTGCTCACCTCGGCCAGGCGGTAAACATTGGCTTCGCGTGAGCGGTAATCGCCCCCTTTAATGGTATCGTAAAAGAGCCGGTATACGCTGTCGCCGTCGTTCTGGTAATTCTTGGCGGCGTTGATTCCACCCTGTGCGGCGATCGAATGTGCGCGTCGCGGACTATCCTGATAACAGAAATTTTTCACTTTAAAGCCCAGTTCCCCGAGGGAAGCGGCAGCCGAAGCACCGGCCAGGCCGGTACCGACCACGATGATATCGAACTTTCGCTTGTTGGCGGGATTTACCAGGTTTTGGGTATACTTATATTTAGACCATTTTTCCGCAAGCGGTCCCGATGGTGTTTTTGCGTTGAGGTTCATAGTGTTCAGAATTAATTGATCATGGATGAAATCTTAACCCAGAGGGGAATAATCGCGAATCCCCCGGCCACAATGATGGTGTAAACCCATCCCAGGAAAGCCAGTCGCTTCCGCCAGCGATCATCACTGAACCCGAGGGTCTGGAACGCGGCCCAGAAAGCATGGGTCAGATGAAGACCTAAAACCAGAGCTCCAATCACATATACGATATCGATCCACCACCAGTTGATGAAAAATGTGGTGACCAGCAGATAGGTATTTTCAATCTCACCCATCGAACCTGATTCCAGCAGGTCGCTGCCGGTATAACGGATTTTCCAGAAAAAATTGGAAACATGGATCACCAGAAAGATGAGGACCAGCGAACCCAGCACGAACATGTTCCGGGAGGCCCAGGTGCTGCTGTTGCCAGCTTTCTGCCCATTGTATTCAACCGGACGGGCCCACTGGTTTTTCAGGGTGAGAAGTCCGGCGTACAAAATGTGCAGGATGAATCCGATAGCCAGCACCGGCTCCACAACCCGGATAATCGGATTGGTTGCCATGAAGTGGGCGGCATTGTTAAAAAGATCACCGGTGGGGTCAAACAGGATCAGGCTGTTGACGACCAGGTGAACCAACAGAAAGGTTATCAGGAATAACCCCGATAAACTCATCAGGAACTTTTTCCCGATGGATGAGTTCAGGAAGCTTGCCATAAATAAAAGGTTTTAGTCAAAGTCAGCGAAGCGCTGAAATTATGGATTCAGATCCAATTTACCAAGGTTTTTTTTTACACCGGCTTCCGCGGAGTATTCAAACAGGGCTATAGGAAATGAATTTTCCACAGATAACACAGCTGTCACTGATGGCTCAGCACTATCTTTGCCATCAGTGACATCTGTGGAGAAATTGTGATTATTGGGGGGGAGCTATTTTGTTGTGAAGAGGTGCATGGCATCGCGCGTTGCAGCGACCTTTGTCCAATTTTCCGGAATGGTTTTCCAGTTGTGTGAACATACCGGGTTGATGGTGCCTTTTTTGCGCAACCAGCCGGTGAGCATAAAACGGAAATCCATATCCGATGCTGAAATGAGTCGCTGGGCAACCTCTTCCTTTGTTAAACCGGCTCCGCGGCTGAGGTGATTTCCACCCCCGCTGCCCCGATAGGAATTTAAGGCTACGATATATAATTTTTTCGGGTCGAAAGTGATCCCGTCTGCCATTTTTGTGATCGTAACCATTTCACCGGATGGCTTCCGCAGATCCACAGTATATTCGATACCGGCTGCAGAATCAAAATTGTAATAGGCGTTGCGGAGTTTCCAGGAGCCATTAGATTGTTGTTCCATGTTCAGCATCGGATCCTCCGGACCGGTCATGGTTTTCATCCATAACGAGTAGGAGTAATTCAGGTATCCCAGGATTTCAGCTCCGGTTAATCGGATAGTATAAAGTTGATTTTCAAAACGATATAATTTGAAAAGATCTTTAACAGTCAGCGGCCCCTGCCGGATGGTCGAGCGGAAGGAGAGTGGTGCGGTAAAGGAAATTTCGGCTCCGGTAAGGTCCAGCTGTGCCTGATGTATCAGATCGATAAATTCGGTGGGTTCAAAGTAGGCACTATCCGAGGTAATGGTATGGGTGATGGTGCCTACCGGTTGATCCACATACTGCTGCACGCTGTCGATATAGGGCTGGAATTTTTTTATGAACAGGGGATCCGTTGGGTAATCCTTCATTTCCTGATGGGTCCCTTCGATGGATAATTTTGACCAGCCTTTCCCGTTTTTTTTAAGGCGGATGGTGGCCACCGAGATTTCTTCCGCGCGGCTCCGGGATCCCAGGATCAGAACCGAATCGCCATTGGGGTCTGCCACGCGGAGATTCCATGTTCGGTGATCATGACCGGAAAATACGATATCAAACCCGGGTACCTGTTCGGCAATCAAACGCGTGGCGTTCTCATTAAGGGGTTTGTTGGCGGATTGATTCCCGTATCCGGCGTCGACACCGGCGTGGAACAGTCCGATCACCAGGTCGGGTTTTTCATTGGCCCGGATGTAGGGGATCCATTTGCGAGCGGTTGCAATCATGTCAAGAAACTCCATACCCGTCCAGAGAGCCGGCGGCAGCCAGTCGGGAACTTTTGGAGTGGTAAGGCCCAGAACGGCTATGCGCACCCCATCGTGACTGAGGATTGCATACGGTTTGAACCAGGGTTCTCCGGTCTCTTTTTTTACCGCATTGGCGGCCAGCCAGGGAAAGCTAAACTCCTTATTGAGCTTGTCATAAACCGGATGTCCGGTTTCGAGATCATGGTTGCCGACCGTTGCGGCCTCATATCCCATGTAATTCAGAATCCTGGCGGCGATGTTGGGACTATTCGGGTCCACAAAATTCGAATAATAGGAAGCAGGATCGCCCTGTACCAGGTCGCCGTTATCCAGTAGGATGAGGGTCTGACCAGATACCTTTCGCTGATCCCGGGCCCATGCGGAAACCTGCGCCAGCGAACCGGAAATCGGCTTACCCGTATACCAGTCGGCCGGGAAATATGCACCGTGTACATCGGTGGTTTCTGCTATCTTTAAAACAACCTCACCTTGCTGTGCAAAGGAGAGAAGACCACCTGACAGGAGCGCCAGAACCAAAAACATTTTGATCCGTACAGATATTGAATACCGTTTCATGAAAAGCTTTTTGACAAAGATAAGAGAAGATCCCTCAGTGAAATCCTATTTGGACTTCAGTACCTCAACGGCCTTGTTCAGGGTGTTGTCGATGGCCTGGATGATGGGGTAGAATCCGGCATTATCGAGGAAATTCCGGGCGATATAGGCTTTGAGCTGGGTCCGGATGATCAGTTTGGATTCTTTCCATTCGGCCGCACTGGGATAATAGCCGAGGGTACCGATATAGGTTTTGAATGCGCCCTGCACATCTTTTGAGTCCAGGTAATCAGCAATTTCGTCGACACGATTAAAAACCGAAAGCTCCTCACGATGTACATCCGAATAGGTGAGGGCATACCGGTAAATAAGACCGGCTCCATTGATCTTCAGGAAGAAGGGTGTGATTCCGCTGGTATCGTAGGGTACAAAATAGTCGGGCATGATTCCGCCACCTCCATAAACGACACGACCTTCCGGGGTCACAAACTTCAGGCTGTCATTAAAATGGATGCTGTCGGCCACCATGAATTCACCTTTTTTGTAGCGTGTGGCGATATCATGATAATAGTCGTTCAGTCCGTGCGCGTATGATTTTTGAATCGACCGGCCGGTAGGGGTATAATACCGCGCAGTAGTGAGCCGCAGGGCGGAACCGTCGTTCATGACGGCCTGTTCCTGAACCAGTCCTTTGCCGAATGAACGCCGGCCGACAATCCAGCCGCGGTCGTTATCCTGTATGGCACCGGCCACAATTTCCGAAGCGGAAGCTGATCCTTCGTCGATGAGGATAGCCAGGCCCAGGTTTGTCCCGCTGTTTTCCTGTGTGGCCCGGTATTCCTCGCGGGGGCGGGAATGGCCTTCCGTATAAACGATCAGTTTCCCTTTTTCCAGGAAATCATCCGCAATCCGGATCGCAGGATCCATGATCCCCCCGGTGTTGCCGCGAAGGTCAATGATCAGCTTCTGGCAACCTGCCCGTTTAAGTTTGGAAAGTACCTCCTGGAACTCAGGATAAGTGGTTTGGGAGAAGGTGTTGATTTTGATGTATCCGATATGCGACTGAATCATGTATCCGACATCTACGCTCGATACCGGGATGATGCCGCGCCGGAGGGTATATTCATGCTCTTCTTTGTTGCGCTTGCGGAAAATCCCCACCTTGACTTCCGAATTCCTTTCCCCACGCAACCGGTTTACGATGCTGTCTTCAGGCATTTTAACACCTGCCACGGGAACACCGTCGACGCTGATGATCCGATCCCCGGCCAGCAACCCCGCTTTTTCGGATGGCCCGCCCTTGACGGTCTGGATCACCAGGATGGTATCGTTCTGCATATTGAATTGAACCCCTATACCGTCGAAATTTCCGCGCAGCGATTCATTCACTTCGCCCAGTTCACGCGGCGGGATATAGATGCTGTGCGGATCCAGTTTTTCGAGGATATCCGGAATGATTGATTCGGTAATGGAGTCCAGCTTGACGGAATCCACATAGTTCCGCTCAATAAAATCAAGCAGGGACGTGAGCTTGTCGGAATGAGTGAAAAGGCTGGATGGCAGCGGATGGCCTGAATTGCTTTTGAAACGGTTGCCGATGACCATCCCGATCACCAGAAACCCGGCCAATAAGATTGGGAGCCAAATCGCGGTTCTTGAATTTTTTCCTGACATGAAATCGGAAAAGTTAGTCGACCGACAGGTAAATGGTTTGAATGCCTGCCCGTTTTAATAATTCAATTCCATCGGTGATACGGTATTCTTCGCCGTATACCACCCGGTTGATGCCGGCCTGGATAATAAGCTTTGCGCATTCCAGGCATGGAGAGGCGGTGGTGTACAGGGTAGCTCCTTTTGAACTGTTGCTGCTCTGCGCGACTTTAGTAATGGCATTGGCCTCCGCATGCAATACGAATGCCTTGGTTCGACCCTCCTCATCCTCACAAATGTTTTCGAACCCTGTTGGGGTCCCGTTATAACCATCGGAAATAACCATGCGATCCTTTACGATCAGCGCTCCCACCTTCCGTCGGATACAATAGGAGTTTTCAGCCCATATCCGGGCCATCCGCAAATAGCGGCGATCAAACTGGTCCTGTTTGTCTTCGCCTGAATTCATGATTGATAACCTGGTACAATACAATACATCGTATGGACGTAATATTTTACGTCTCTACGCAGTAAGCAAACACCGGTGCGTTTTACTTCGTTTCCGGTTTAGCGGGTTTGTCCGCTTTTTTTGGCCTGGAAACACCGTAAGATCCCATGAATAACTTGCCGCGCTTGGTTTTTTTATCTCCTTTTCCCATGATCAATGTTGTGATTTAAAATGAGGTTGCAAAGGTAAGAACATTTATCTAACAAAGGTTATGCCAGGCTTTAAAACAAATCGTTGTGAAGGAGATACTGCTCAACCATGTATGTGGCGTGGGCACGCATCATACTGTCGGTTGAAATCCCCTTACTCCGGGCATCTTCGGTTACCTGCTTTTCCCATTCGGGAGTATTGCGGATGGCCTGGATATATTCCTTCACCATTTTATCATATTCTTTCTGCCATTCCGGCTGATAGAGCACCTTAATAACCCTTTCAAGGAACCCCCATCCAATGTTCTGAATGTTTGAAGGGTTCACGACCAGCATGATCAGGTCGGTATTTTCGAAAACATCCGGAAATTTCAGCTGGTCAGTCTTCAGCGTATCGGAACCCTCATTTGGATAAACGGTGGAGTTGTAATACCAGTAGCTGAGGTCTTTGAACAGGCGGCCTGTAAGCGGTATGTTATACATTCCCCAGAAAAAGCTGTCGCCGATCACAATGGCTGAGGGCAGGTTAAAGCCGCTCGCGGACTGAGAAAACACCTCGGGATAGCAGAGTGGAACTCGCGGAATCGGGAAAAACAGGTTCATCAGGTTTTCCAGGTCATTATCCGGATTGATGACCGTATCGCCCGGAGCGGCGGGTTCGAGGTGGATTTCGGGAAGCGGTCTTTTCAGCAATGAGGATACAAAACCAGAGAGGGAGTCTGCCGCCAGCCGCGCTCCGTAATGGCTCCAGTGGGTACCGGTTTTGGGAAAAAGCGGACAGGCAGCCGTATCTTTCATCTGCAGAAACCAATCGTTAAAATCCACCAGCGGGATGCCGGCTTTCAGGATTCCGTCCTTCATGGCCTGATAATTCGTGATGGATTTCGGATAGGTCAGCCAGTCCGGGATATATTCCGGATAAAAATCTGCCTTTCCCGGGGCAATAACCACCATGACTTCTTTCCCGTTCTGCTTAAAGTAGTTGCGGGTTTGTTGGAGCTGGCGGATATTGAGATTGATCCGGTCGTCGCCCATATAATCAATCCCGAAATGGGCTTCAATAAACCAACTTTCGTAGAGGTAATTATCTTTTCCGAGGACTATGCCGGATCCATGTGGCTGACGGAAAAGACTGAAGTCAATCTGATTGTATAAGCGGATGAAGAAAGGCCGGAATCCAAAATTTTCTTCGATCTCCTTGTTCAATTCCGGTTGATACCGAAAATGAGTCCAGGAGTCCCAGGTAAGGGCAGGAAGAGGCTTGTCGTAAATCACCCCATGCAGGGGGGGCTCCGGAAACAGGTGAAAAAGAGTCTGAAAAGCCGGAATCCCGA
>JBBQOG010000037.1:0-15079 GCA_038330665.1 Bacteroidales bacterium | reverse complement strand
CTGGCTGTTGCAAATTCACCTAATTTTCTGTCTTTAACTGCAACTATGTATAATGGCGACAAGTTCCCCAAGAGCGCCCCCTCTCCCGCGACCGCTTCGGTTGATCCACCTCACCCCCTACCCCCTCTCCCGCGCTCGCTTCGCTCACGGGAGTGGGGGCGCATTGAGCTTGATTTTGAGCAATCGTTTCTGAAGGATGCAGCGATAAATTACAAAACGATACCTCTTCAATTGGGTGGATCTAGGATCTGGCTGTTGCAAATTCACCCAATTTTCTGTCTTTAACTGCAACTATGTATAATGGCGACAAGTTCCCCAAGAGCGCCCCCTCTCCCGCGACCGGAGGGAGCGCTGGGGAGGGTAGGGGTGAGGTGAATATGCCAAGATCGACCGGACCCTCTGAAAATGGCTACCTTTGCATCTTTACGAGATAGCCCATGCGAGAGATCATCGTCGAAAATGCCTGCGAAAACAATCTTAAAAATGTTTCCCTCCGGATTCCGCATTATCAGCTGATTGCTGTAACGGGAGTTTCGGGCAGCGGGAAAACCAGCCTGGTGTATGATGTGCTTTGTGCGGAGGGCCAGCGGCTGTTCTATGAAAATTTTGTCGGCGGAAGATACCAGTCGGCCAGGCTTTCCGCACCGAAAGCTTCCCGGATCGAAGGGTTGTTCCCGGTAATTGCCATCGACCAGAATCATGTGGTCAGGAATCCGCGTTCAACAGTGGGTACCCTCACCGAACTTTACGACTACCTGCGACTCCTGTTTGCCCGGCTGGGCCAATCCGAAATCCCGGGGGTCCATCCCTACCGCAGCCTGTTTTCGTTCAACCTGTCCGACGGGTATTGTCCGGCCTGCAAGGGCATCGGGCTGCAGGATCATATAGATCCCTCGCTGCTGATTGGCGATCCCTCTAAAACCATTCGCGAGGGGGCCTTTGTACTCACCACCCCAAACAATTACATTATTTATTCGCAGGTTACCATGGCCGTCCTCGATGAGGTTTGTCGCGCCGAAGGTTTCTCGGTGGATATTCCTTGGCAGGAGCTCACTCCGGAACAGCAGCAGGTGGTACTTTATGGTTCGGATAAGATCAAGGTATTATTCGGAAAACATCCGTTGGAATCGCGGTTGCGCTGGACCGGTATCACGGCCAAACCCCGTGAGGAGGATTACTATAAAGGCATTCTTCCAGTGATGGAGGATATCCTTCGTCGCGACCGGAACCCGAATATCATGCGTTTTGCCCGTTCGCATACCTGCGGAGTCTGTGGCGGGAAGCGACTGAATGTTCAGGCCCTGTCGGTGAAATTCGAGGATCGTGATATTTCGGAATTTGCGGCGATGAGCATCCGGGAGATCGACCGGTTTTTCACCGGATACGCTGCACGGAAGCAAGATTCCTTTATCATGGAACCGGTTCGTGAGGCCATTCTCCGGCGAACCGCGCTGTTGCTGAAACTCGGCACCGGCCACCTCTCGCTTGATCGTGAGGCGCCCTCGCTGAGTGGCGGGGAGGCTCAGCGAATCCGCCTGGCCAGCCAGGCCGCCAGCGGATTAAGGAATGTGCTGTATATATTGGATGAACCGAGCGCTGGACTGCATCCGTCGGAGCACCGGAACCTGCTGGAGGTGATGCGCACACTCGTGAGTACCGGCAATACGGTGTTGCTGGTCGACCACGACGAGCAGAGCATCCGTGAGGCGGACTGGATCGTGGATATCGGTCCGGGAGCCGGAAAGGCCGGCGGAACCATATTGTATAACGGTCCGGCTGCCGCGTTTTTCAATAGTCCCCACCCCGAAAGCCTCACCTGGAAATATCTCGTGGGGGCGACCCGCGGTCGCCCTATAACCCGCGGTCGCCCTATAACCCGCGGTCGCCCGAGTTCGAGTGGGCTCCCCAACCCCAACGGTCATGCTGCCGATCGACCCGAAAAGATAACCGTGGGAGGTGCTGACCGGAACAACTTAAAAAATATATCCCCGCAATTCTTGGTGAACGGACTGAATGTGATCACCGGGGTTTCGGGGAGCGGAAAAACGAGTCTGGTGGATTTTCTGATCGGGAATACCCTGCGGTTAAAATCCGGGGGAACCGATATTTTCCGGAAGCTGATCCATATCGATTCTTCGCCTATCGGACGCACACCCAAGAGCAATCCGGCCACCTATACCGGGTTATCGGATCATGTGCGCGACCTGTTGGCTTCGTTGCCGGAGTCGCATGCCCGGGGATATAAGAAGGGACAGTTTTCGTTCGTGGTGAAGGGCGGTCGCTGCGAAAGCTGCGGCGGGGCCGGGGTTCAGCAGATCGGAATGCATTTTCTGGGCACGGTGGAGGTGCCTTGCGATGTTTGTGAGGGCAAGCGGTTTAGCAACGACACATTAGAGATCAAATTCCAGGGACTCAATATTTTTGAAATTCTCGGGCTTACCGTGGATGAGGCACATGAGTTTTTTGAGGGACAGAAAAAAATTACGGCCATTACCGGGATCCTTTCGGAGCTGGGGCTGGGCTATCTGAAGCTCGGACAGCCCTCTACCACGCTTTCCGGGGGGGAGGCCCAGCGCGTAAAGCTGGCAACGGAATTAGCCCGACCGGCCACGGGCCAGACCCTCTATATCCTGGATGAACCCACCACAGGCCTTCACATGGCCGATGTGCAAACCTTGCTTGTGGCCCTGAAGAAGCTGATCGGAAAAGGACATACCCTGATCTGTATCGAGCACGATCCGGCATTTATTATTGAATCCGACTGGATGGTTGACCTCGGACCCGGCAGCGCGGCAGAGGGTGGATGCCTGGTGGCTGAAGGATGGGTCAGTGAGCTCGTCGATCATCCGGAATCACTTACCTCCGCCGAGCTTCGGAAATATCTGGCTCGCGATCATTCTGCCAGCCGGACGGAGAATCTTCCATGCCGCACCGAAACCATTGAGGCCCCAATCCGTCTGACCGGCGTGGAAACCAACAACCTCAAAAATATTGATGTGGAGATACCGGTAAATGCCATTACTGCGGTAACGGGTATCTCCGGAAGCGGCAAATCCTCGCTGGTATACGGAACCCTTTACGCGGAAAGTCAGCGCAGGTTCCTCGAAGGCATGTCGTCGTATGTCCGGCAATTCTCAGCCAAATCCGGAACCCCGGTATTCCGCGGGAGCCAGGGATTGATGCCGTCGATAGCCATCCGGAAAAAAAATCCGGTCCGAAATCCGAGGTCGACCCTGGCCACCTATACCGGGCTTTATGATCTGTACCGATTACTGTTCAGCCGCCTGGCAAAAAATTCACACGGGGAAGACCCGCCATTATCCACGGCCTTTTCCTTTAATGCCGAGGAGGGTGCCTGCCCGGTATGCAAAGGACTGGGTACCCTGATTGCCGGTGATCCGGAGAAGCTGGTGACTCATCCCGATAAACCGGTGATTGCGGGTGCCCTCGATGGAACCAAGACCGGCCGGTTCTATGGCGATCCTTACGGCCAGTATGTGGCGGCCTTGGTTACCGCGGGTGAAAAGAGAAATTTCGACTACTCCCTTCCTTTACGGGAGCTGACTCCCGAAGCCCTTGACATGGCCATGAATGGCTGCGGGGAGGATCTATTTGAGGTGAACTGGAAATACAAGAGAGGCAGCCGCGAAGGGGTTCATAAGCTCCAAACTACCTGGCCGGGTTTTCTTTCCTTGGTAGAGACGGAATATATCCGAAAACATGCTGATGCCCGCGGTGAATCGATGCTTGAAGTGATGAAAAGCGTACCCTGTACACACTGTCGGGGGTACCGGCTAAAACCAGAAATACTTGATTTTAGGATACATGGACTACATATCGGGGAGGTAGCCGCCTGGTCGGCCAAGGAGGCGCTGGAATGGGTTTCCGGCAAATTTGTCGGGGACTTTCGTTCCGATCTGGACCAGCAGGTGGCGGAAGCTTTCCGACCTACCCTGACCGGGCGGCTGGATGCATTGATGCTGGCAGGCCTGGGCTATATTGCCACCGACCGAATCGTGGGTACACTCTCCGGCGGGGAATTCCAGCGTTTGCAGCTGGCCGGACTGGTGAGGGCCCCGCTTACCGGGGTGGCGTATATACTCGACGAGCCTTCGTTTGGGCTGCACCCGAAGGATACCCTGCGGATCCGCAACCTGGTGGGGAACCTGAACCGGCATGGAAACACCATCGTCATGGTGGACCACTCCCCGCTGCTACTTGAAATATCCGACTATACACTGGAACTCGGACCGGGTGCGGGTAGCGAAGGGGGAAAACTCATTTATGCAGGGCCGACCAAAGGGGCGTTTGAAGCAGAGAGTGAGATCAAGGAGAACAAGGAATTCAAGGAGAACAGGGAGAAAACAGAATCAGGAGAATTAACGGAGTTTGGTGGGTTGGAGATCCGTGGGGCCTTCGCGAATAACTTGAAAAATATTGATGTTACTATCCCTGCAGGGTGTTTTACAGTGGTGACAGGAGTGAGTGGCAGTGGGAAGACGAGTTTGGTTGACCGGGTAATGGTGGAAAGCTACCATGCCGGAAGGGCGGTAGGCTGTTCGGAAATCAAGGGCTTCGATAGGTTCGGTGGTTTGATCTATATCGGACAACTCCTGCCGGGCAGCGGAAGTCAGGCTACCGTTGGCAGTATGCTGGGAATTTCGGAAAGCATAGCCAAAATTTTTGCACAGGCAGCGGAAAGCAAAATTCGCCGGTATAAATCCGCCCATTTTATCAAGGGTTCGCGTGATGGGCGATGTCCGGAATGCGAAGGATTCGGTTTGAATACGGTGAGTATGGATTTTTTTAACGATGTGGTGGCCCCGTGCGACCGTTGCGGAGGCAGCGGATTCCGCGACGAAGTAATGGATATTCGTGTGGAGGGGTTGCAGATCTGGGATGCGCTGAACCTGCCCTTCAATGAAATATCCGGCTTTTTTGAGAAATTCCTCCTGGGCAAAGCGGCAATGGAAGCCTCAACTTTGCTCGACCTGACAGCAAAAACAGGATTGGGGCACCTCACCAGCGGCCGGTCACTGAAAACTGTTTCCACCGGTGAACTGCAAAGACTGAAACTGGTATCCGGCCTCTCGGCCAAAACCGGAAACCATAACCTGATACTGCTCGATGAACCCACCGGCGGGTTGCATCAGAAGGATACCGAACGTTTGCTCCAACTCTTTACCGACCTTATCCTTCAAGGAAATACCATCGTTTGTGTCACCCATGAACCCCTGCTGATCAGGGCCGCCAACCGGATCATCGAACTCGGCCCGGGCGGAGGACCGGAGGGGGGCAGGAGGCAGTAGGCAGTAGGCAGTCGGCAGTTGGCAGTTGGCAGTAGGCAGTAGGCAGTAGGCAGTTGGCAGTAGGCAGTAGGGCAGTAGGCAGTCGGCAGTCGGCAGTCGGCAGGAGTTTCTTCATTTTCGCTTCATGTTCGGGCAGTACCTATGTATCGTAGAAATTTAAATTAAGGCCAAAAATGAATACGATTATGAAAAGCAAAAAAGCATTTCAATGGGGCAGCCTCCTGATGATGGTTGCCCTGACAGGTTTTGTTGCCTGCCAGAAAGTGGATAACGGTACGGACCCCAATACGCTGACTGAGAATACACTGAAAGGTGCATCGCAGGCCTATACGTCTGAAACTTTTGACGAAGTGATGGAGATTGGCGATGAGACCATGAGCCTGTATGAGCGTTTGCTCTTTGGCAACGACAGCGACGGGCACGACGGTTCCATGGGTAATAACGGACATATGGGTCATAACGGTCATCACGGAATGGGTAATGGTTACGGCTATGATAATGGTAATGGTAATGGGCATGGTTTTGGCCACCTCGACAGTCTCTGGCACCGCGGGGATTCACTACGGGTCGATCATCTGGACCACATGGGCGACAGCCTGGGTATGGGTATGGGTCGCAGACATTTGCGACTGAGTGGTTGTGCCACCGTCACAAGAGATTTGTCGGCCGACTCCCTCGTGATTACCATTAATTTTGGCGCCGATAGCTGTATTTCGCCCGATGGCAAATTCCGCCAGGGAAAAATTATCATGAGCACCATAGGCGACTACTGGAGCGGCCCGGCTGAAATACATTTCAAACTGGAAAACTTCTTCGTGGATGGCAACCAGGTCACCGGAACTTCCACGGTGAATTCCGATATCAATGCAGATGGCAATCGTGAAAGCCAGATCGTGGAAGCAGGCTCGGTTATTCTGGCCGATGGCAGCGGCACGATAACCTGGAACTCACAAAAAACCAGGATTGTTACGGAGGAAGCGGAATCAATGGGCAGGATGGATGAAGTGATTTCAGTAACCGGAACCTCAAGCGGGACCCTGGTTAGTGGCAATACTTTCACCAGCCAGACCCAATCCCCTCTCGTGAAATATCATTCCCCTGAATGCAGCGGAGTGTATGTTTCCGGGATTACAAAAATTAGCGTCAGCGACGGTACGGAAATCTTCGTCGACTATGGTGACGGAACCTGCGATTACCTGGCCACGGTAACCACCGACGGGGTAAGCGAAACCATTACCCTCGGCAAAAGACATAAATAACAGGATGATGGATATTCAAGATCAAGGGCTTATATTTGTACCTTTATGAAAAAAAGAATGATTTATAAAAGGCTTTTTGGGCTCCTGATCATCTTGTTTGCCCTGGCGAACACCGGGTTCGGGCAGGAAAAAATTCAGGAATCGGCGAAAAAGCAAGAGCAGCAGAAAGTGGTGGTCGACCCTCCTCAGAAAAGGGCATCCGAACAGGTTAAGGTGGTTCCGATCACCAATAAAAACCTTCAGATGATGAGGAAACAGTCGCAGAAAGCCACCACTGAACAAATGCATACTATCAATAAGGCCATGCGGAAATCGATGACCATTCATCGTCGGAAATAATTGAAATGATTGATGAGAAAAGACCTTTTTGGATTCCTGTTGCTTTTCCTGCCCATGACCCTCGCCGGACAAGCCACTACAGATACAGCCGGGCTCGAAAAACAGCCTGGCTTTTTGCTTTCCGGGATCACTTATACAAACAATAACAGCAATACCCGGTTGGTTAACGCCATAAAAATGCCGGCCCTGATCGCCGGGGTTTCCTACTACAGCAGTTTTGGATTATGGGCCTCAGGAAATTTTGACCGGTACCTTTCCGCAACCACCAACACCTTTGATGCAGAGGTTAAGGTAGGGTACGAAAAAACTTTCAGGGATCGGTTTGAGGTGGGTTTTTCGTATGCATACCGCAAATTCACCGGCGATGCGGCTTTCGAAGGAGTGGCATACAAACATGCTCTCGACCTGTCGGGTACCTACCGGCTTAAAGATCTTTCTTTTACCGCTGAAAACAGTTTCCTGGTCGGACCCACCAAAAATTATTTTTTGGATTTCAGTCTCTCCTATGATTTTAAACTGGACGGATTTCCAATCAAATCGGGGTCCCTGGCATTTTCGCCCACGCTGCTGGCCTCCTTCGGAACCACCTACTGGATCACCAATACGATGGATCATGTGTGGGGCAATCATATGGGGAACGGGCACATGTGGAATTATGTCCCGCCCCGAAAATTTGATTACCAGTTTATGAGCCTGTTGCTTCCCGTGCAATACAGCCTCGGCCACTTCATCCTTAGCGGAGGCTGGTTCTATTCCATTCCTTCCAATACACTTAAAGAACAAAGCTGGACCAATCAATCCGGATTTCTGGTCTCCTTAAATTACATCGTAATATTTAAGAAATGAGAATTTTGATCGTGGAGGACGAAAAACACCTTGCGGAAGAAATTGCCTCCTTTCTCCGGAATGAACAATATAACTGTGATCTGGCTGAAACCGGGAAGATCGCTTCGGAATTGCTGGCCGTGAATCCCTATGATTTCGTTTTGCTGGATATCGGATTGCCGGATTACTATGGGCTGGATCTGATTAAAGAAGCAAAAAGCTTCAATGCCGAAGCCTATTTTATCGTCATCACCGCCAGGGGTGAACTCGATGATAAACTCAAAGGATTTGAATCGGGTGCCGATGATTATCTGGCCAAACCTTTTTCCATCCTGGAACTTCATTCGCGAATCCAGGCCATCACGCGACGGAAATTCGGACAAACCAGTTCCGTCATCTCATTCGGAAGTTTTTCCCTCGATATTAACAAGATGCTACTCCTGCATGGGGAGGCTGCGGTTAACCTCACCAAAAAGGAATACGACCTCCTGAGTTACCTGGTTCTGAACAAGGGCAGAGTGCTCGACAGGCTTCAGCTGGTGGAACATATCTGGGGAAGTTTCTATGAGGATGATTTTGATTCCAATTATATCGATGTGCACATTAAAAATATCCGTAAAAAGCTTGGGGAATTCGACCCGGCCAACTATATCAAAACCGTCAGGGGACTAGGCTATAAATTCGAAGAGAATTAATGTTACTGCCCAGAGCCACACTAAAAAGTAAACTCTCCATTATCAATGCGCTCTCCAAAGTATTGATAATCGCCATTTCCATCTTTATTACTCCCTGGCTGGTAAACCGGATGGCGGTGAAGGAAATCGATGACCAGCTGATCGGGAAACTCGATGCAATGTATGCCCTCATCGAACAGTATGGGGTGGATCAATTCACTAATCATGACGGCGATATCCAGGCATTCGGCAGTTACAACGTCCTCAAGGAAGAATATGTTTCGATCGAAAAGATACAGGATACTGCTCTGTATGAGATCATTGATAATTCAAAGAGATCCATCGAGGGCCAGGTGTTCGATTACCGGGTGATCAGCGCTACCTTTGAATCCAAGAGCGATTATTACCTGATGGAAATCGGAAAAAGCCTGAAAAGCATCATTGATTTTCAGCATCTGCTCAAGAAATATTCATTGTACTTTTTACTGATATTTCTGGCCGTCACCATTCTGTTTGATTTGCTGGTCACCCAATATCTGCTCAGGCCTTTCGGTAAAATTATCGACCGGTTAAAATCGACCGATCACCCTAAAAATTTTGATTATACGCCAGTAAATACCTCCACTACCGACTTTAAATATCTGGAAGAAAATATTCATGGACTGATGCGGAAAATCGAGCAGGCATTTAATGAGGAGCGCGACTACATCGGGAATATTTCGCATGAATT
The DNA here is from genome assembly GCA_038330665.1 of Bacteroidales bacterium. Taxonomy (GTDB): domain Bacteria; phylum Bacteroidota; class Bacteroidia; order Bacteroidales; family UBA12481; genus UBA12481. The sequence goes on along the minus strand of JBBQOG010000037.1, from coordinate 5,943 downwards.
GCTCACCCCGATCAGTATTATCCGGACCAAGCTCGATAATTTCGTGAATACCACGCAACTCACAGATGATGAAATAGTTAAGATCATCGAAACGAAAGTCACGCTGGGTCGGTTAACCCGGATCATCCGTACCCTCTTGCTACTCTCGCGGATCGATAATGACGAGTACCTGCTGGCGGATACCGTGGATATCAGCGATCTGCTCAGGAATATCGCCGTGGATTTCCAGGAGCATTTTGAACAGAAAAACCTGCAATTTGAGTTCACCTCAGCGGATCGGAAAATAGAGGTCAGGGGAAACGCGGAGCTCCTTCATATCCTATTTTTCAACCTGGTAAATAATGCCATAAAATACACACCCGACGGGGGGCATATCGCCATCCTGACCTATACGGAAAGCGGTTTGCCGGTGGTGGAGGTGGTGGATAACGGAGCGGGGATATCAGAAGAAGAGCTTCCCTTTATTTTTATCCGGTTTAAAAAATTCCAGGAAAGCGGGAATAATTTTGGGTTGGGACTTGCTTTGGTGAAGAAGATTGCTGATTATCACTACTTTACCATTGAGGTGTTTTCCAAACCACAGGAGGGTACCCGGTTCATTATCCGATGTTAATTGGGTTAATCTTCATATCTTTAGTGCTGGACTAAATGAAACCCATCCATGAAAACCATTACCCTGTTCCTCGCAGCCCTGTTTTGTGCTGCAATCGTTAATGGAAAAAATTCCCACGAAAAAATCAAGACCGGCCAACAAAGGTCGGTAACCCTCGAATCCTTTCACCAATATGTCAAGGATAAGGATCTTCTTAAAAAGGATCTGGCAAACCATCAGCTATTCACGCATTTGCAAGCGTCGGTTACACCCCGGAAAAGCCAACAGGTGAGTCCGTTATATAACCACACCGGTACTACTCAAAAATTGGACAGCCTGGTGGTTGCCACCCTTGCGGAAGAAACAGGGCAACTCGTACCGATGATTTTGGAAAAATGGTGGTGGAATGAGGCGGGGATGTGTACCACCGCCGAATCCTATCTGCTGAATCAGGATAGTACCGGTCGAAAAGCCTATAGTAAATCTGATTTTACCTGGGATTCCGAAGGGAACCTTTTAACAAGGATTGAGTATGGCCCCGATAGCACGGGACAGAACTGGCTACCCATGACCAATGAGACTTATGCGTACAATGCCAGCGGAAACCTGACTCTTGGTGTCCAGATGAGATGGGATCCCGAGCTGAATACCTGGATTAATGAGAATAAGCTGGCTATTACCTTTAATGATCACGGAGATCCGGTTTTAATCGAAAACTGTTACCACGACCTTGATCTGAACGATTGGGTATGCGGAGAGAAAGAGGTTGTCGGGTATGATGACCAGGGTAATATCATTTCTGATGAAGTTTTTATATGGAACCAGGAACTCCAGATTTGGGGAATTGAGGCCTCCGTAAAGGTTTCGTATAATGAAAAAGGTCTGGAAAGCCGAATTGAAATAAGTATGTCGGATTGGCTCAAGGTTATCCTTGACATGAGTTATGATGATGCCGGGAATCTGATCGAAGAGCTGGATCAGGAATGGGATGCGATCAACCTGAAATGGGTTAATTCTTCGCTTATCAAATATTCTTATGATGACCGGAATAACCAGATTTTACAATCGAACGACAGATGGAATACCGAAACCTCGGCATGGGAACCTATCGCTCAAAGTCATCATGAATACGATTTGCACGATCGCCTGGTTAAAGAGGATTATTATGAAATCGATACCCTGTCGGGGCAGTTTGTAGGGACCTTCATGACGTTATTCGGCTATGACCAGTATGATAACCAGAATTATATAGAGTCCAAATCCTGGGATGCTGGCACCGAACAATGGGTAAGTCAATTTAAAGAGGATTTTATTTGGGACGAACTGGGAAATCTTCTGTTCATGGACTGGCGTTTCTGGGACAATCTCGCTGGTGAATGGATGATTCAAAGGCAGGATGAATTTTCTTATGATGCCTCCGTGCCGTTTTCTGAACTTCTTTTTCCGGAGTCCGAAATTTTTCAGCGACATTCCAGACTGGGATGGATCCAACAGTATTCCAGTCAGATGTTGACGGCTTCAACTTCGGAACAGGTCGACAGCCTGCTTCAACCCGTGATGAACTATAGCTTTTATTATTCCGAATTTACCGGATCGGGGGTAAACGAATCCGTGGAACCCGATTTTCGGATCTATCCTAATCCGGCCGACGACTATGTGACCTTTGACCTGCCCGACAAACAGACTCCGGCTACCCTTGAGCTCTATACTATTCAGGGACAAAAAGTAATTCAACAAAGGCTTCCGGATAACCGGCAGATCCAGGTCAGCCGCCTGGCAAGCGGAATGTACCTGTACCGCCTGATCCAGGGCCAGTATACCAAAACCGGAAACCTGATCGTGAAATAACCATTCGGTTTAGGTCACATACGGACGGAACAAATAATTGTTAACATTGTTAACTATATTTGTGACCGTATTTCACGATTAAAAATGAAAGAACCTCCTGAGAGTTCTGTAAAAGAGCCGCTTGGCCGAATCATGGGGCATATCAGCCGCCTGTTTCTTGCAGGTTTGCATCAGAATCTCTCTCATCTGGATATTGAACGATCGTATTACCCTTTATTACTGATTGATGCCGGAAACGGAATCCTCACCCAGCAGGAGCTTGCGCAGAAACTCGCTTGCGACAAGGTACAGGTGGTCCGGATCATTGATTACCTGTCGTCGGTCGGCTATGTTCAACGGGGCCAGAATGCCAGGGACCGCCGGAAAATCAGTTTGGAAATTACCGACAAGGCCCGGTTGATTTTGCCGGATATCCGGAATGCGATGCAGGAAATCTCGGACATAGCCTTAACGGATATATCAGAGGATCATGTTGATGTGCTTTATTCCCTGCTAAAAAAAATCGAAAAAAATCTTGCCACCTTCAAAACAAACTGACCTTATGAAGCGGATACCGAAATGGATTTATGTGCCCGGTGCACTGATCATCATTGTATTGGTGATTTTTGGAATCAGAAAATTGGCGGGTAAGGAAAGCCAGTCGCCACAAAAAGGAATACCCCAGGCTAAAGAGCGTCCCCAAGCCAAGGTGGATGCTTTCGTTGTGCAACCTTCGCTCCTGGTGGATGAGATATCGGTAACCGGTTCCCTGCTTGCTTTTGAGGAGGTGGATTTGAAAAGTGAGGTAGCCGGCCGGGTGGTGGAGCTGAATCTTCCCGAAGGAAATTTTGTGAAAAAGGGCACGCTGCTGATCCGGCTATATGAGGAGGATTTGCAGGCCAACCTCAAGAAACTTCAGGTTCAGCTGGAAATACAGGAAAAGATTTATCAGCGGCAGGCCGAACTGTTAAAGGTGAACGGGATCCCTCAGAATGACTATGAGTTGACCGGGTTGCAGCTGAATTCACTTCGCGCCGAAATAGAGGTGCAAAAGGTATTGATCCGCAAAACGCAGGTGTTGGCGCCATTCGACGGAGTGATCGGATTACGGAACATCAGCATCGGGGCTCAGGTAGCCCCAACCACGCTTCTGGCCACCATTCGCCGGGAAGATAAACTGAAGCTGGATTTCAGCGTACCGGAAAAGTATAGTGCTGAAATACATCCGGATATGAAAATAAATTTCACCCTGTCGAAAAGTGACAAGAAATACGAAGGGGCTGTGATGGCCACCGAACAGGGTATCGACGCACTCAACCGCAATCTGAAAGTGCGGGCTGTGGTGGATAACACAGCGGATCACCTGCTGCCGGGTACGTACGCCAATGTGGTGCTTCGTCTCCATGAAAACAAGAATGCCCTGATGATCCCCACCGGAGCGATTATTCCCGAAGAGCAGCTGAAAAGGGTGATTACTGCCAAAAACGGAAAGGCACATTTTATACTGATCAAAACGGGAACCCGCCGGGAATCGAGAATTGAGGTTACCGAAGGGTTGCAGCCCGGCGACACGGTGATCACAACGGGTCTTTTATTCCTGAAGGAAGGGGTAAAACTCGGGTATTCATCTGTTAGGGTTGATTCATTATGATGATCTCTGATCTGGCCCTGAAACGTCCGGTTGGCTCAATCGTGCTCAGCCTGATCATTATCCTGCTGGGGGCCGTGGGATTTTCTTTCCTGGGGGTGCGGCTTTATCCGGCGATCGACCCTCCGGTGATCACTGTTCAGGCCTCCTATACCGGTGCGAACGCCGAAATTATTGAATCCCAGATCACCGAACCATTGGAGAAATCCATAAACGGGATCGAAGGGGTGAAATCGATTTCTTCGCAGTCGGCTATCGGCAGTAGCTCCATTACGGTGGAATTCGATCTTGGGGCCGATCTCGAAAAGGCGGCCAATGATGTACGCGACAAGGTATCACAGGCCATGCGGAACCTTCCGCAGGATATGGATTCCCCGCCTACCGTCACCAAGGCGGATGCGAACAGCGATCCGATCATCATGCTGATTGCCCAAAGCCGCATTTTGTCTGATATCGAACTGAGCGACTATGCCGAAAATGTGTTGATGGAGAAGCTGCAGACCATTCCAGGCGTCAGCTCGGTGGTGATATACGGGCAGCAGAAACCGGCGATGCGACTGTGGCTGGACCCGCTGAAAATGTCGGCTTACCAGCTTACCGCCTCAGACGTAAACCTGGCCCTGATGAAGGAGAATGTGGAGATGCCGGGTGGAAAAATCCGAGGCTCTGGTACCGAGCTAACCGTGAAAACTTTTGGCCGTCTGGAAACCGAAGAGGATTTTAACAACCTGATCATCCGGCAAACAGATAATGAGGTGGTCCGGTTCAAGGACATCGGCGATGCGGTTCTCGGACCCCAGAATGAGGAATCCGGAGCCCGCATTAATGGCGTCAACGGTGTGGTGCTGGCTATGATCCCCCTCCCCGGAGCCAATGATATCCAGATCGCCGACGAGTTTTACAAGCGGCTCGATCAGATCCGGGAGAATGCTCCCAAAGGAATGGAATTGAATATTGGCCGCGATAAATCCATTTTTGTCCGGCAATCGGTGAGCGATGTGGTGGAAACCCTTCTCATCGCCATCAGCCTCGTGATCCTGATCATTTTCCTGTTTTTCCGGAACTGGGTAATCGCTCTGCGGCCACTCATCGATATCCCCGTTTCCCTGATCGGTACCTTTTTCATCATGTATGCCTTTGGCTATTCGGTGAACGTGCTTACCCTGCTGGGGATCGTGCTGGCCACCGGGCTGGTGGTGGACGACGGTATCGTGGTAACGGAAAATATTTTCAAACGTATAGAAAAGGGGATGGACAAATGGCAAGCCGCGCTCGAGGGCACCCGTGAAATATTTTTTGCCGTGGTATCCACTTCGCTAACCCTGGCGGTCGTTTTCATTCCCGTGATATTCCTGCAGGGATTCACGGGCCGTCTGTTCCGCGAGTTTGGTATCGTGGTGGCCAGCGCTGTACTGATCTCGGCACTGGTTTCGTTAACCCTCACTCCCGTGCTCAACGTGTATTTAGGTGGATATGCCTCACAGCATTCCCGCTTTTATATGGCCACCGAACCCTTCTTTAAAGGGTTGGAAAATGGGTACAAGCGGTTACTCGGCTATTTTATTTCTCATAAGTGGTTGTCATTTGCCATTCTGGCCATTTGTGTGGTGCTGATTGTAACGTTGGGTAAAACCCTGAAATCGGAACTTGCACCGCTGGAGGACCACAGCTTTCTGCGAACCTCCCTCACCGCACCCGAAGGAACGGAATATACCACCAACCAGCGAACCATCGATCAGGTGGCCCGGTTGAGCGAGGATTCGGTTCCTGAAGCCAGATTTGTGCTGGCCCGGTACGGCGGAGGATCTAACTCCAGTGCCAATACCGGTTTCATCATTACTTTCCTTACCGATCCCCGGGAGCGTAAAGCCACCCA
>JBBQOG010000036.1:0-15082 GCA_038330665.1 Bacteroidales bacterium | reverse complement strand
CCCTGGATCCGGACGACTATTACTAAAAACCGGAAACCCTGGTTCATTATCGCAGCCGATCACAGTGTTTCAATGGTGCCGAAAGCCAAGGATTCCACTAGCCGGGAAAATGGAAAACAGACCTGGTTGAGTGAGCTCAGTAAAAACCTTGAGGGGCGCTTTGAGGTTAAAACCGTTTATTTCGGATCTCATACGCGGGAAGGACTAGCGAAGGATGGGTCTGACCCGACCACGGACCCGGGTGAATTCTTTGAGTACTTGCGGACCTTTGCTCAAACACATGAGCTGGGTGGCGTGTTTATGAATACCGATGGGGTGTCAACCCGAGGCGTTACCTTCGGCGAAGCTGCCAGGAATTTCCAATACCCGGTTACTATTCTCGGTTCCGGTGATTCAACGGTATATCCGGATGTGATGATACAGGAGGTGGTGAGCAACGAATGGGTTCGAAAAAACAGTACATTCCCTGTGAGGGTTTATTACAACACCGGCGAATATCAGGGTTCTGGTCTTAAACTTGAAATACTTGGCCCTAAAGGGGTGATCGACGAAAAATCTATTTCGGTTGATTCCAGACAGGCTCCCTATGAAGAATTTATGCTGCAGGCTCCTGAAAGGGGTACTATGCAGCTCATTGCAAGAATTATCCCGGAGGTTACGGATAGGAACCAGGACAACAATTCCAGACGATTTTCCGTGAAAGTCATTGAGCAGGAAAGCGAAATACTGCTGCTTTATGAATCCGCTCATCCTGATATTGATGCGATGATGGAGGCGCTGCGGGGTACCAGTTCGATCAACGTCAAGCCAGTAGAAGCTTCAGCCTTTGCAGGGGCCGACAAGGATTATGACCTGATCATCCTGCACGGCCTCCCATCCCTTAAACATCCCCTGACTGAACTTTTGGCTCTGTTGGCCCAAAGACAGGTGCCGGTCCTATTTATCCTTGGAAAAACTACGGATCCCGGATTATTTAACCGGATGAACACCGGTTTAATGGTGGACACTCAGCGTCGCACAGCGGAATCCGTTAGGGGAGTTTTTAATACCACCTTTACGTTGTTTAAGCTTCCCGCTGATTTTGTTGCACATATGAATTCCTGGCCTCCCCTTGATCTTATTTTTGAGACCTATAAACTGAATCCGGGATCTGAAATACTTTTTAATCAGAAAATACTGAACATCTTATTATCAGACCCATTGGTTGCCTTTGCCCGAACAGGAGGCTCCAAATTCGGATTCTTCTGCGGAGAAGGTATCTGGCTTTGGCGGTTGCACGAATTCCTGGAGCAAAAAAACCATGACTATTTTGATGAATGGCTTACCCGCTCGGTGCAATACCTGATGACGGATGAGAAACAGGACCGGTTCCGGGTATCGGTTCCGGAAGAAACGTTTGCCTATTCACCCGTCCGTATCGATGCCCACCTTTTGAATAACTCCCTGGAATCGGTCAATCAACCGGATGTATTGTTTCAGATTACCGATTCAATAGGCCAGCGAACAGAATACGTAATGGGCCGGAGTAATGATTATTACGAGCTGAATATCAGCGGATTTCCCCCCGGAGTTTATCAATATACTGCTGAAACCAAACTCGGAAACGAGAACTTCAGGCGGGAAGGTACCTTGACAATGGTCATAAGGCCTGTGGAGCAAAATGATCCTGTAGTAGATTTTTCATCCCTGCGGCATATCACGTCCTCTACCGGTGGTCGTTTTTTCAGTCCCGGACAAGAAAGTAATCTGACAGGGTACCTTCAGACAGTTAAACCTTCCGAAGAACATGTCAGAACTGAGTTTAAATGGTTTGATCTGATCAATCTCAAGTGGTTGCTGCCACTTTTAGTCATATTACTTGCCGTGGAATGGTTTTTGCGGCGATGGTTTGGTATTCGATAATCAAGAATTTTATGAAGAAACTGACATTATTCTTATCATTTATGTTAACCTTTCTGATTGCTTGTCAGTTACAGAAAGTAACCGTTGATGTATACACCCCGGCAAGGTTGATGTACCCACCTGATATCCGGACCGTTCTGTTAACCTCAAGATATGTTCCGGCAACCGGTCCTTATGAGGACCTGCAATGGGGAGCGTATGAATCGGTCGACAGCCTTAAGTGGGCCCAGTCGGAGTCTGTGCTCGATACTCTGGCAAAGAGAATGGTTTCAGGAAGCGACTTCCTGGTAAAACTGAAGCATTATCCGCGCATGTTCAGGCATAATGAGGGAAACCTTCCCGATCCCCTTCCCTGGGGCGGATTGGTCACTGTGGCAAATAAGGAATTTGTTCAGTCCTTTATGATTATTGAAGGATTTGATCTGCAGAAATCCCCGGTTAAGATTACGGGCAAGGAAGGGGATTTCACTGCCGGCTTCGATATGCAGGTGACTTTGGCCATACGGGTATATGAACCTGAAAAGATGAGACTCCTGGATGATTCGGTTTACGTATTTTCAAGCCACTTCAACGGGCAAGGAAAAAATGCCGATGAGGCAGAAAATCAATTGCCCGACGACAAACGGGCGGGCTTCATGGCCTGTGCCCATGCGGCTGATCAGTATTTCAACCTGATCAGACATAGTGACCTTAAGGTGGTTCGCAACTATTTTAAGAATGGCGACAGCACAATGGTAAGAGCGGATTCTGCAGTCAGACAAGGAAAATGGGGCAGGGCGGAGTCGAAATGGAAGTGGCTCGCCTATAACAGCCCGGATTCGATGATCCAGGCCAAGGCCTCCTATAATATGGCTCTTGCTTGCGAAATACAGGGAAAACTGAACCAGGCAGTGGGGTATGCCCGCCGTTCAGAAAGGATGAATCCTACCAAAAAGACCTCCGAATATGTGCGGATATTGAATGAACGGATTTTGGATTATGAGGAACAGGTCAGGGAAGGAAAGCTGATTAAAAAGTGGTAATTCCATGAAAGTAACAGGCATATTGAGTGTCTTGGCCATGCTGGCAGGTTTCTCGGGTTGTTATACCGCTACTTTGCTGGAGTATGATGCCCTTAAACCTGCGGATGTTAATATTCCGCAATCGGTGAGGTCGCTGGTGGTGATCGACCGGTGCGACCTCGACAGCACCTTTAAGGCAACTGCCTATTCCATGGGCAGAACTGCCGATTTTAACCGCGATAGTGTGCTTTCCAAGCTGGCAGTTCTCGGATGTTCGGATGCTTTGCTGGAAAGCCCCAGGTTCAGTCTTTTTATTCCCAGTTTGCACCGCAGCCTGATTGGTGAAGATCTGGATGCAAATATTCGGATTCCCTGGAAAACCATTCTTTCAACCATGGGTGATACGCTGAGGGATGCGGTGTTATCATTCGAAGCAGGCTCCTTTGACGATACCTTGAAATATACATTGGTCGACGGCTGGATAGGCGTGTATCAATACGAAGTAAAAGTGACCAGTTTCTGGCGGTTGTACCGGATCAGTGATTTTCAGTCTGTTGATTACCGTTTTGTGGATACCATCGGTTTTGACGTGGAAAATCCTGCAGAATTCATCAGCTCAGCCGCACAACGCATGGAATGCATAAAAAGCGCCATCTATACGGTGGGTGCCAATACGGCCCGGAGGATAGCGCCTTGGTGGACCGGTGTTCAACGTAATTTTTTTTCCTACGGACCCAAGGCTTTTACCACAGCGGCCAGCCGGCTCAGGTTGGGCAATTGGAAAGATGCGGCTGAAATACTCCGGCCGTATACCGAATCCAAACATAAGCTGCAGTCTGCTATCGCCTGCTTTAACATGGCAGTTGCCTGTGAAATGGCCAATACCGTTGATGTGGCCTTGGAGTGGCTTAATAAGTCGGAAAAGCTTGGAATGGAACCTTATTATATATTGGAATATAAGCCTAAACTGATCAGGAGGAAAACTGAATTGGACCAACTGGACCGGCAGCTGAAGTAATTTCGGAGATAAATTCACCTTATGAATACTCTTTTTGCACTGATCCTGATTCTGTTGTTTGTGGGTTTTATTTCCGATCTGGTTCTGGACTTGCTAAATCTTCAGCATATCAGGCCCAATCTTCCTGAAATCCTTTTGAACCGTTATTCCGCCGAATCTTACCGAAAGTCGCAGGCTTACCTGAAAGAGCAGGGCCGGCTTGGTCTGCTCGTTTCGGCCCTGAGTTTTGCTGCCATTCTGGTCATGTTTCTGAGTGGTGGATTTACCTGGCTTAACCAGCAGGTTTATTTACTGACAGCCAGCCCAATATGGGCCGCTTTATTGTTCTTCGGGGTGCTTGGACTGGTTGCTGATCTTGCAGGATTACCCTTTGACATCTATTCTACATTTGTCATTGAGGAAAAGTACGGATTCAATAAAACTTCCCCGATAACCTTCCTGACGGATAAGTTTAAATCCTGGCTGCTTGCCATTGTTATCGGACTTCCCCTGCTCTCATTCATTGTTTGGCTATATACACTGACGGGAAAGTGGTTCTGGCTGCTGGCCTGGGCAGTACTCTCATTATTTTCGGTATTGCTGAGCTTTTTTTATTCCTCACTGATCGTTCCGCTCTTTAATAAACAAGTGCCACTTGAGGAGGGCGAACTGAAAATTGCGATTGGAGAAATGACAAAGAAAGCGGGTTTCAGCCTGCCCCAAATCTTTGTGATAAACGGGTCCAAAAGATCCACCAAGGCAAATGCCTATTTTACCGGATTCGGACGGAAACGCAGAATAGTTCTGTATGATACCCTGATCAATGATCAGACTACCGGACAGATTCTTGCTGTGCTCGCCCACGAAATTGGCCATTATAAAAGGAAACATGTCATCGGTACCCTGATTTTATCCATCATGCAGACAGGATTGCTCCTTTTTTTATTCTCCCTGTTTGCCGGAAATCCGGCGCTGGCCCTTGCTCTGGGCATCAGTGAGCCCAATTTTCATATCAGCATATTGGTTTTCGGCATCCTCTATAGTCCGGTGTCCATGGTCACAGGGCTGCTATTTAATCTGCTTTCCAGAAGATTTGAATACCAGGCGGATGCATTTGCGGCCGGTATGGGCTTTAAAACCGAACTCTCTGAGGCACTGATCCAGCTTTCTGAAAAAAATCTTGGCAATCTCACTCCGCATCCGGCCTATGTTTTTGTACATTATTCACATCCGCCGCTCCTGCAGCGGCTTCAAAGATTATTATGATGAATCCAATTTGCGAGATCATCACCATTGGCGATGAAATTCTGATCGGTCAGACTATCGATACCAATTCTGCCTGGATCGGCGAAAATATGTCACGAATCGGCCTTCCGGTGAAAAGGATCATTTCGATTTCTGATCAACCTGCTGAAATTCAGTCTGCTTTGGCTGATTCCATGAAAAGAGCGGATGTTGTACTGATTACCGGTGGTTTAGGACCGACCAGTGATGATCGGACCAAGAATACCCTGTGTGAATTCTTCGGTGCTGAATTAGTCGAAAATCAGGATGTGCTGGAGAATATCAGCCGGATTTTCAAATTGAGGAATTATGCCCTTACTCCGGTGAACCGGGCACAGGCGATGGTTCCAGATAACTGCACAGTGCTGGCAAATCTTCAGGGAACTGCTCCGGGAATGCTTTGGGAAAAGGAGGGAACGGTCGTGGTATCTATGCCGGGAGTACCCTTTGAAATGAAATCGATCATGGAATCGTCGGTTTTTCCACTTTTGACAGGCAGGATCAAGGTGCCCTCCATACTGCATAAGACGATCATGACGACTGGAATCGGTGAGTCAATGCTGGCAGCCATGCTGGAGGACTGGGAAAGTAAACTGCCATCCAACTTCTCGCTTGCCTACCTGCCCTCACCCGGAACCGTCAAAGTCCGGATCAGTGGCACCGGCGAAAATAGGGAAGTTTTGACCAGACAATTGGCGGAACTCAATGATTCCCTGGTTGAGGTGGTCCGTGAATATCAGTATGGATTCGATGAGATTACTCTCGAGGAGGTTGTCGGACAACTACTGTCTGGAAAAAATCTGTCTCTCTCCACGGCTGAAAGCTGCACGGGAGGATTCATTTCGCACTTGATCACGCGGGTGCCGGGCAGTTCTCTGTATTATAAGGGGAGTATTATCGCCTATGCCAATGAAATCAAAACCCGCCAGCTTCATGTTTCTGTTGACTTACTAAATGATTTTGGGGCGGTTAGCCGGGAAGTTGTTGAACAGATGGCTGTAAGCTGCCGGATTAATTTCGAAACCGATTTTGCGGTGGCTACGTCCGGTATTGCCGGTCCGGATGGCGGAACACCAACCAAACCAGTGGGTACCATCTGGATTGCTGTTGCGGGTCGCGATAAAGTGGTTTCCCAGTGTTTTCAGCTTGGGGAACATCGCGAAAGAAATATTCTGAGAGCCTCTCAGGCCGCGCTGAATATGCTTAGAATTGCAATTTTGAAAGATGCAACAGAATAGTAAAAGGGATGTAAACAAGGCCTGGTTGATAAGAAGGCGCCTTTTTTTTACAAAAACACTTGAATATCTGAATAAAAATACCGTAATTTGCGATCCAAAATTCAAAGAGCATGTCCAAGATGTGTCAGATAACCGGTAAAAAAATGATGGTGGGTAACCACGTGTCACACTCTAACCGGAGAGTAAAGAGGCGTTTCTATCCGAACCTGTTTACCAGGAAGTTCTGGTTGCCAGAAGAAAGTCGTTGGGTAGTATTGAAAGTATCGGCAAGCGGTATCCGCAATATCACCAAGAATGGTTTGCTGGCCAGTTTGAAAAAAGCAAAAGCCGAAGGTTTGATCACCAAATATTAAGAGGAGCACGAACAAATGGGAAAAAAAGCAAAAGGCAACAGGATTCAGGTGATCCTCGAATGCACTGAGCATAAGACCTCAGGACAGCCAGGTACTTCCAGGTACATTACCACCAAGAACCGGAAAAATACCCCGGATCGACTGGAAATGCGCAAGTACAACCCGATTCTTCAAAAAGTAACCGTTCACCGGGAAATTAAATAGTTAAGATATGGCAAAGAAAGTTGTTGCTACCATGCAAACCGGCAAAGGAAGACACTATGCCAAGGTTATTAAAATGGTGAAGTCACCCAAATCAGGAGCCTACACCTTTAAAGAAGAGATGGTTCATAACGACCATATAAAAGACTACTTCACTGCGAAGTAATCAGGAGTCGTTCGATTTATAAACTGGGGCTTTCATCACTAAAAGTGGAGAAAGCTCTTTTTATTTTAACAAGGGTATTCCGACATGGGCATTTTAAGTTGGTTTTCGGCGGATAAGAAAAAGAACCTGGATGAGGGGCTGGCCCCTACCAAGGAGAGCGTCCTAAAAAAACTGACACGCATAGTCGCAGGAAAAAGCAAGGTCGACGATGAAGTGCTCGACAACCTGGAAGAAGTACTTATCTCTTCTGATGTGGGAGTCACCACCACCGTGCGGATCATTGAACGTATTGAGCAGCGTGCGGCCCGCGACAAATATGTGAGTACCTCCGAACTCAACCGGATACTGAAGGAAGAAATCGGAGCGCTGTTATCAGAGAATAATACCGGTGACCAGGACGATCTGCCGTTCATGGAGAAGGGCGGTCCCTATGTGATCCTGGTGGTTGGGGTAAACGGAGTGGGCAAGACCACCACCATCGGAAAGCTCGCCTTTCAATATAAATCAAGAGGTAAAAACGTATTGCTCGGGGCAGCAGATACTTTTCGTGCCGCCGCTACCGAACAACTGGAAATTTGGGCACAACGCGCCGGCGTTTCCCTGATCAAGCAGAAAATGGGTGCCGATCCGGCATCGGTTGCCTACGATACCCTTCGCTCGGCAGTCGCACAAAATTCGGATGTGGTAATCATTGATACCGCAGGAAGATTGCATAATAAAATCAGCCTGATGAATGAGCTGACCAAAATCCGGAGCGTCATGAAAAAGGTCATTCCGGATGCTCCGCATGAAGTACTGCTGGTCCTCGATGGTTCCACCGGACAAAACGCATTTGAACAGGCAAAACAATTTACCGCAGCTACCGAGGTTACCGCACTGGCGCTTACCAAACTCGATGGTACCGCAAAAGGAGGAGTGGTCATCGGTATCAGCGATCAGTTTAAGATTCCCGTCAGGTACATCGGTATCGGTGAGAAAATAGAGGACCTCCAGGTCTTCAACAAAACTGCTTTCATCGATTCTCTTTTTGGATCCGACCCGCTTTAACTGGTTGAGGTCGGCATTCAAGTAATAACTTAATAATCTAAGCCTTGAGAGTTGATATCATAAATCTTGGATGTTCCAAGAATCTTGTTGATTCCGAAAAATTGCTGAGCCAGCTTCGGGCCCAGGGAATAAAAACACGTCTGGATCCCACCCGGGTCAACGCTGATGTGCTGGTCATTAATACCTGCGGGTTTATCCTGGATGCCAAGGAGGAATCGGTTAATACCATCCTTGAAGCCATAGAAGCAAAAAAGAACGGCCAGATATCAAAAATATATGCCATGGGTTGCCTGATTCAGCGCTATAGAAATGAGCTGACACCCGAAATGCCGGAAGTAGATGCCTGGTTTGGGGTGGAACAGATTCCTGAAATAGTGACCTCGCTAAATCTGGAATTTAACCCTGAAATCCTTAATCAACGAATCACCTCAACCCCTTCCCACTATGCCTATCTGAAGATTTCAGAGGGCTGCAGCCGATCCTGTTCCTTTTGTGCCATTCCACGAATCCGCGGAAAGCATGTTTCCCGCAAAATGGAGGATATCGTGGATGAGGCGTCTTTTCTGGCGAATCAGGGAGTGAAGGAAATTCTGCTGATTGCTCAGGATCTGTCCTATTACGGGAGGGATCTTTACCGCAGAAGTATGTTGGTTCCGCTGCTGAAAAAATTAGCGGATATCCCGGGAATCTCCTGGATCCGGCTCCATTATGCCTACCCCAAAAACTTCCCGGAAGGGCTGATTGAGCTGATGAATTCGAATGAGAAGATCTGCAATTACCTGGATATTCCCTTTCAGCATATCAGCGATGCCATGCTGAAAAAGATGAATCGGGGGTATACCAAGGCGGAAACCTATCAACTTCTTGACAATATCCGTTTGAAAATCCCGGATGCAGCCATCCGGACCACCTTCCTGGTGGGTCATCCTGGCGAAACCGAGGAAGATTTTTCAGAACTCCTGGAATTTGTGAAATATGCGCGTTTTGAACGGCTGGGCGTGTTCACGTATTCTGCCGAGGAGGGTACACGCTCGGGCGACCGGTATGCTGACGATATAGCTGAGGAGGTTAAACAGGAACGGTATTCCAGAATCATGGAACTTCAACAGCAAATTTCGGCTGAAATGAATCAGCGGCGGATCGGCCAGGTTTTCGAAGTAATTATCGACCGGACTGAAGGAGATTACCATGTGGGGAGATCCAGGTATGATTCTCCCGAAGTAGACCAGGAAATCCTGATTCCGGTGGCATCTGGAAAAGCAAAACCGGGCAGTTTTTACCCGGTGAAGATCACAAAGGCGGATGATTACGATCTTTATGCCGATCTTGTGATCTGTTGACCTTAAATCAATTTCTATGTATTCCTGCAAAATCAAGCAACGAATCCGCTATGGCGAGACCGATCAGATGGGGTATGTTTATTATGGCCGGTATGCCGAGTTTTATGAAATCGGCCGGACCGAACTGATCAGGAGCCTCGGGATGACCTACCGCGACCTCGAAATGTGCGGGGTTCTTCTGCCGGTAATTAATATGACCGTGAAATATTATAAGCCGGCATCATACGATGAACTCATCACGATCCAAACTACTCTCCGCGCATTGCCGTCTGCACGGATCACCTTCCACTATGAAATATTTAACGAGTCCGGCGATTTGCTTAATGAGGCCGAATGTCAACTTGTTTTTACCGATGCCATCAGCCGTAAACCCGTCCGTCCACCCCGTAACCTGATGTCCGCCCTCGAACCTTTTTTCACCCATGATGTTGACAAATAAGAAAATGAATAGTATAAAAAGAACCGTACTGCTGATCCTCCTTGCCTCCCTGCTTCTTCCCGGGATGGCCCAGCGCTTTTCGATCAGCGGAATTGTTGAGGATAAACTTACCGGGGAGAAACTCATCAGCGCCAACGTATATGATACGAATTCGTTGAAAGGGATTTCCTCAAATGCCTTTGGCTTTTACAGCCTGACCCTGCCCAAGGGTAAGGTGATGCTCACCTACTCCTATATTGGATATAAAGCAGAGGTTATCGAAATCAATCTGAATAAGGACACACTGGTCAATATGAGGCTGGAACCGGTTATCAGCATCAATGAAGTGGTTATCTCTGCGGAAAGGTCAAAATCGGCCGTGCTCAGCACTCAGATGAGCATGACCGAACTCACCGCCAAGTCGATAAAAAACCTTCCCATGCTGCTTGGTGAGGTGGATGTGCTCAAAGCCCTGCAATTACTTCCGGGTGTGAAAGGCGGAAACGAAGGAACCAGCGGGATTTATGTGAGGGGTGGGGGGCCTGACCAAAACCTGATACTGCTGGATGGGGTGCCGGTTTATAATGCCAACCATCTGTTTGGATTCTTCTCTGTTTTCAATCCTGATGCCATTCAGGGCGTGAAGTTGATTACAGGTGGTTTTCCGGCCCGATATGGTGGCCGGCTTTCATCGGTATTGGACATCCGGATGCGGGATGGAAACAATAAGAAATTCACAGCAGAAGGCAGCGTGGGAATTATAGCAAGCAAGCTTACCCTCGAAGGGCCGATCATCAAGGACCGCACTTCTTTTATCGTTTCGGCTCGACGAACCTATATCGATGTGCTGGCACAACCCCTGATCAAACTACAGGCCCAGCGTGGCAACAGTTCGGTTAATGCCGGCTACTATTTTTATGATCTTAACGCCAAAATCAATCACAAATTTTCAGACAAAAGCAGACTTTTTTTAAGTGCCTATTCCGGACAGGATAAGGCTTACTTCAAAACGAGCCAGAAAGGTGACCTCCAGGGCGGAAACTACCAGTCCGATGCTTCTGCTGGCTTGGGTTGGGGAAACCTTACCTCGGCGGTCAGATGGAATTATATTATATCGCCTAAATTATTCAGCAATACCACCGTCACCTACAGCCGGTATAATTTCCTGACCTCAGCCATGGACCAGCAATTTAACAATAATACCCTCATCAATAAATTTCAATACGAATATAATTCCGGGATCATGGATTGGGCTGGGAAAATCGATTTTGATTACCTTCCGGATCCCAACCATACCATTCGTTTCGGGTATAACCATATTTACCACACCTTTAAGCCGGGAGTCAGTGTCTTATCCCTTCGGATGGGGCAGAATATTCCCGGAATCGATACCACTTTTGGCAATAAAAATATTTATGCACACGAAGGTTCAGCCTTTATTGAGGACGACTGGACACTTACCCCAAGGCTGAAGGCCAATATCGGGTTGCACTTTTCCGGTTTCAAAGTCAAGGATTCTACTTATACCTCCATACAGCCGCGCCTTTCAGCGCGCTTCCTGGTAAATGAAAAGGTGTCGGTAAAGGCAGCTTTTACCACCATGAGTCAATATATCCACTTGCTCACGAATTCCACGATCGGCTTACCAACCGACTTGTGGTTGCCTTCAACGGATAAAATCCGGCCTGAAAGTGCCATGCAATATGCTCTAGGTGTGGTTTATGAACCCTCCGATGGAATTGAAATCAGCGTGGAAGCGTATTATAAATCGATGAAAAACCTGATCGAATACAAAGAAGGAGCGAGTTTTTTCTCTTTCTCTGATAACTGGCAGGACAAAATCGAAACAGGAACAGGAAGGGCCTATGGCGTGGAGATTCTCGCCCGCAAACAGGTGGGTAAAACTTCAGGATGGATTGGATACACGCTATCCTGGAGCGAAAGGAAATTCGAAAACATTAGCTTCGGCGAATGGTTCCCTTATCGTTACGATCGCCGGCATGATATATCCATTGTACTGAATCAGAAACTTTCTGAAAATATTGACCTGGGTGTGACCTGGGTTTACGGATCCGGAAATGCAGTGACCCTGCCACTGGAAAAATATGCTCCAATTACCAACTTGTGGTCCTATTATCAGTATTTCAGTGGAATCGAGGCCTTTGATAACCGGAATTCCTATCGTATGCCTGCCTATCACCGGCTGGATATTGGAATTAATTTCAAAAAACCAACTAAATGGGGTGAGCGGGTTTGGTCATTTGGAGCCTATAATGTGTATAATCGGAAAAACGCATTTTATCTGCAGTTCGACCAGGTATACCAGCCCAATGGAACCAGTCAGACAGTTTTAAAGCAATATTCGTTGTTTCCATTTATTCCATCAATCAGCTACAGTTTTAAATTCAAATGACCATGAAAAACAGTAACCCTTGGTCCCGACTGGTCCTAGCCGCAATAATGATGTCAGGAGTATTGATGTCATGCGAAAAAGTCATTGATATCACTATTCCTGATAAGGAACGTAAAATTGTATTAAACGGTTATATCCGAGCCAATCAACCTGTGCTTGTCAACCTGAGCCGAAGCCTGTCAGTGCTTGAAAAGGACAGTATGATGTTACTCTCGGGCGCCGACCTTAAGCTGTTCAGCGGCACCGGGCTGATGGGCGTTTTCAAGGAAGATTCCGCCGGGTATTACTCCCTGCCTGATTTCTTGCCGCAGGTTGGACAAACCTACCGGGCAACGGCATCTGCAGGAGAACTGAAACCCGTGGAAGCTTCTGCAGTACTGCCCGCTTTGGTTCCGATTGCCTCGGTTGACACCGCCACCCTTTTTGGCGATTGGGGGCAGCAGGAACTCCGGCTCACTGTTAAATTTGACGACCCGGGGGGGATACCGAATGTTTACAGCTTTGGCGTGGATGTTTCCTATAAGGAATTTGATTACCAGACCATGCAATCCACGGGCAAAATGCTGACTCATCCCGTGTACCTGTACAGCAGTTCAAATGATATGTTTTTAAAGGATGAATCCACTAATTTTGAGGGGAAACTCTATTTTGAAGACCTGCTGTTCGACGGATTGTCAAAGACCGTTGAGTTTGGTATCAATGATTATTCGTTTTATGAATCGGATACGGTATGGCTTACTGTTAAAATGGAACAGATCGATCCATCCTTTTATAAGTACGTACAGAGCTATGTGGCATATCAGAATGCCAGGGGGAATCCATTTGCCGAGCCGGTTCAGGTTTTTTCCAACGTGAAAAATGGATATGGTATTTTCTCCGGCTCATCGACCTCGGAATATACTTTTATTATGTTGGGGATGAGGAAGTTTAAGTAATTTATCCCTCCCTTGTAACAAGATAAAGACTGAATCGTCTATAAGGTGATGACAGCCCTGGAATTTAACGAGAAGGTCGTTCCCTTAAACCGGCAGCTTTACCGATATGCTTTCCGGTTTCTGGGGAATCAGGACGACTCCATGGATGCGGTTCAGGATGTATTTATCAAATTATGGAACCTCCGGGCGGAAATTGAAAATGTGAATAGTATTGAGGCTTTTTCGGTGCGGGTGATGCGAAATCACTGTCTGGACAGAATTAAATCGAAAAAAACCGTTAGGCTTGATATTCAGGAATATTTCAGCAACCGCCCGGGAACGGAACCGCTACCTGACCGCAGCCTGGAAATCAACGATTCAGTGCTTATTGTTAGAAATGTGATCACCGAAATGCAGGAACCCCAGCGTTCCGTGCTGAGGATGAGGGATATAGAAGGGTATTCGAATGAGGAGATTTCGGAAGCGCTGGGAATTGCTGACGGAACCGTCCGGGTTATTTTATCGAGAGGCAGAAGTAAGATCAGGCAAGTCCTGGCAAAAATATACGGATATGAAAACGAGCGAAGCAAAAATTTTATTGCAGAAATATTATAATGGCTTGACCACTTCGCAGGAAGAGGTTGATCTTGAACAATATTTCCAAAACGGTGAGGTGGATCCGGAGTTGGAAACGGACAAGCTTCACTTTGAGGCCATGGCATCCATGCGCGACGAGGAGATTCCCGTGCCTGAAAATCTTGAATCCGACGTATTGGAAACCCTTCAGAAATTACAAAAGGGTTCCGTTAGAATCAATCGCCGGATCGTCTATATTTCGCTCAGTATTGCAGCCGGATTACTTCTGATGCTATCCACCTTTATGTTCCTTTCCACAAAGGATCGGACCCAATATATAAACGACCCTGAGATCGCCTATGCCGAGTCTCATCAGGCTTTGGAACTGGTTTCAAAATACTTCAATTCCGGAACGGCGCAGCTGACCGAACTCAGTAAGCTGAATGAGGCGGTAGCACCACTGAATAAGCTCAATTCTTTGGACAAGACCGCAAAAAGTTTGTTAATGCTTGGTAAAGATTCAGATCAACAGTAAACTATTTGTCATGAAAAAATATTTCATCCTTCTGATGATGTTTGGTTTAGCTACCGGATTATCAGCACAGAATAAAACCATCGAACAATTGTTTCAAAAGTATGCCGACAAGGATGGTTTCACCTCTGTGGTGATCACCAAAAACATGTTCCGATTATTTGCGAATGTGGATAATCCGTCCAATGACGATTTTCTAAAAACGGTTAAAAATCTGGATTTTATCAAAATCCTGTCAATCAAGGGGGAAATTGAGGGCAAAGAATTCTACCAGCAGATGCGGACTGCCATCCCTGGAAAAGATTACAAGGAATTAATGACCATCAGGGAACCGGATAATCAAATTGTTTTTCTTACCCTCGAAGATGAGGGTAAGATTAAAGAACTCATTATGCTAACCAGCGGGAAAGAGGAGAGTGCCTTAATCTGGTTGGCAGGGATCATTGATATGAAAACCGTCGGTAAAATTGCAGAGGGGATGCATGTGGAAGGGATCGAAAGCCTCGAAAAGGCGAATAAAAAGGAATAAGGCCCTGTTAGGAAGAGATTTCAATAATATTAGACCTCGCTACGGCGGGGTTTTCTATTTTTGTAGGGTGAAAGATCTTTATCGACCTTTACTTCGCCTGGCCATTGTGGCTTTTTTGTTGCTCTTGCCTTATAAAGCAGCGAGCCAGTACTATTCCATTGGAACGGATCC
>JBBQOG010000035.1:0-15214 GCA_038330665.1 Bacteroidales bacterium | reverse complement strand
CCACGGCTACTCCCTATTTACCGCAATTATTGGGTGCATGTGATGGCGCAGCGAAGAAGCAGCCGCGGTGAATAGGCGAATGCCGGGATTGCCTATGCTTATCAAGAACCATTAGTGCATTAAACACTATAAGGTATTTGACTGCGGATATTCATATTATCTATTGAAAATGTGAACTATTTGATCAACGACTGGACTAAGCAATGATTTCAATCCGGAACCGTAATCTTTTCAAAAGGTATCGTGAAAGAGAATGTTGACCCTTTTCCGACTTCACTTTCTGCCCAGATCATCCCGTTGTGACATTTCACAAACTCCATGCAGAGGATTAAGCCTAACCCTGTTCCTTTCTCATTAGCAGTCCCTCTGGTTGATAGGCTTGATCCAATTCTGAAAAGATTGTCGATTACAATCGGCTACATGCCAATTCCGTTGTCGGCAACGGATATCTTTACCTGTTTATCGTTTGATACAGCAGATACCAGTACGGTGCCATTTTGATCTTCTATTTTGTCAATTATTGCCATTTGAGTGGAAAATTCCACATAAAAAAAGCTGTCAGTTTGTGCTGACAGCTTTTTTTATTCAGGTTAAATGAGGGAGTGCTATCAGGAAAAGGTATCAGCCATCAGGTTGGTGAACCATTTAAGCATATCCTCATAATTTTCCGAATTTGCGCCATCGGATTCAACGATTCCCTTACCGGCCGGAAGCATGGTGCCTGAAGCCGGATCGTATTTGTAAACCACGGATAACCAGGATGCAGTGGTACTGGTGATCGGTGTAAAGCAGGATGAATTCGTAACAGGCGACTGGTTAATGGAGGTTCCCCTGAGCGACTGTATAATTGCATCGGCACAAACTTTGGCTTCAGTGTTGGCGAGATGTCCGGCTTTCGGCTGAGTGGTCGAAGAGGCATCGCCAATGACATGGATAAACGGAACGGCCGTGGATTCATAGGAGAGTACGTCAACATTGGCCCATTTCCCGTCGGAGGAATTGGCTAATCCAATGCCTGACTGTGTGATTAAACTACCCGCTTTGTGTACCGGAATGGCATTGATTACTTTCCCTTTAAAAGCTCCGCCATTCGTGTTGACGGTCATGGTATCCGCACTAATACCGGTTATTTGCACATTCGGTACATAGGTTATGATTCCCTTATGGGTTTCGTAAAAGGCTTTGGTGAAATTCCTAACCTCCGCCTGGATTCCATTATTGGAATCCAATATCACTACTTTTCCACCCCCTTTTGTACGTTTCAGATAATCTGCTACCACACAGGCACGCTCATACGGACCCGGCGGACACCGATAGGGTTTTGGCGGGATGGTCAGGATAAACGTATCGCTCCTGGACATGGATTTTATCTGGTTCTTCAATGAGGTGGTTTGCACCCCGGCTTTCCACGCATGAACAATTTTTGCCTGGTTAGCAATTGAGCCGGTTAAATTGGGCAAAGGCTCGAAATCAATACCGGGTGCAACGATCAAGCGGTCATAAGGTAATACGGAGCCATTGGAAAGGGTCACACTTTTCCCGATAGGATTAATGGTCCGTACGGAATAATTTTTGACCTTCACGCCGTATTTACTGGTCAGGACAGAATAGTTGTAACTCAGCTGGCTCAGGCTTCGTTCCCCGGTCAGAACCATATTGCTGAATATATTGGATATGTAGGTGGCATTAGGCTCCACAAGCGTCACATCCAACCCTGTTCCTCCCCACAAACGCAAAAATTTGGCTGCAGTGGTCCCGGCCATTCCGCCGCCAACCACCACCACCCGGCCGGTAGCACCTGCAAGGCCGCTTTGCTGTCCGGCTACACCGGCCTTTAAGATCCCTAATCCCAGAGCTGTGGCTCCAAGACTTCTAAAAAATTCTCCTCGTTTCATAACAAATTCCTTTAATGCTGTTTTGAAAAAAAGTCGCCAATCAATTTCATTTCCTCAGTGGTATAAGCATGGGCATGAACATTCATGATGTTATCCCCCACACTCTCGGATTTCATGGAATTGAATTTTTCAATGATGCCCGAAGGGCCTATACCCGCGATCCTCAATTCGCCGGCATCACCATTTGTGCCGTGGCATTGAAAACAGTTGGAGGCTAAGGCCCTCCCGGGTATATCTAATGAGCTGCCCTTCAGCAAGGCATAGGATTGATTATTCATGGCGTCGTTCTCAGCGGCAAGATCTGCCGGTGTTTCCTTTTGGCATGAAAACAGGGATAGGGACACCAATGCTATGGCACCCATCGTTTTGATAGTGATTTTTTTTGCTTCCATTGTACATTTGTTTAAAAATTACACACATCTACACATCTACACATCTAGATAATTAAACAAATATACACATTGCTTTATGAATAATGTTAAAAAACATGACATTTGTCATGTTATTGACAAGTCATTCGTCAAATAGACTCCGGGTGATGGTTTGTGCGGTCCAGTCGATTTGCCATTCGGAATAGGCAGGGGTATTAAAATAGTCGTATTCTATCCAGCAGGGGAAGAGATACTTGCCTGACAGATCCATTGCATAAATCCTGAAATTATTGCCCACCACATACAGGGATCCGATAATTCCGAAATGGAGATTCAAGGTGATCTCATTTTCAGGAAACTTGTCCTTATTGGCCATTTCAACGGGATTAAATGTGGGTACGATATTATGAATGAAGATAGGTCTGTAAAACGTAACAAGTCCACCTGCCGGGCGGTTGATGATCGTTATGCGGATATGAAACCCATCCTCGGTGGGACCGGGAATCGTAGCACTGAAATCAACCGAGTGTTCAAGGGATCCTGCAATGACTCTGAAATTCAACGTATCTGACTCGCTATTTGGTTGGAAACGGTACATGATTGAATCCGGAACTGGAATCACTTCATAATTGCCCTCCGGGATGTCTGTGATCGAATATTGACCGTCGGCACCGGTATCGGCAAAACCAACCACAGCGGCTTCATTATTGGCATAATCCGCCGAATCCAGCACGTAATCCCTGTTTACCACATATACCCGGATCCCTTCCCGGGGTATTTTTACCTGGGGGGTCGACGGGTCGTAAACGGTGAGCACACCGCTGACCGATCCGGTCACCGGTTTCTCCTTGCATGAGGTCATACTTAATAAACCCATGATGATCAGGATCAGGAACGGGGAACTGTATTTTGTTTTCATGCCGGCTTCCTGTTTGCGATCAAAACAGGCAAATTTTATGGTAACCTTAGGGTACCAAGTTACCTAAAAATAGCCGGATGGTAAAATGTTTATGCGGACCCTCATCTACCGGGTAAAAGCTCAAATCATTCGCCAACTTTTCATCAGAGTAAATTTATGACCTATCAAGCGGACTCTTTATTCAAGGGTTACCTTATCTTTGGTGAACAAAAAGCTAAAACGTTTGATCTATGAAAATTGCCATTGTAGGAAGTGGATATGTGGGTTTGGTAACCGGAACCTGTTTTGCTGAAGTGGGAATCGATGTGGTGTGCGTGGATACCGACCGGAAAAAGATAGATAACCTTATCAAAGGTGTGGTTCCTATCTATGAACCGGGTTTGGACGAGATGTTACAGCGCAACATGAGTAAAGGCAGGTTGAGTTTTACCACCAGTTTGCCAGATGCACTGATTGATGCAGAAGTCCTTTTTATTGCGGTGGGCACCCCGCCGGATGAAGACGGAAGTGCCGATCTGAAATATGTGCTTTCCGTGGCTCGCGAATGCGGCCGGCACATCAACGAATATTTGCTGGTTATTACCAAAAGCACCGTTCCGGTGGGTACTGCAAGCAAAGTGAGGGCAGCACTTCAGGAAGAGTTGAACAAACGGGCGGTATCGGTTCCGTTTGATGTGGCAAGCAATCCGGAGTTCCTGAAGGAGGGTGCCGCTATCGATGATTTTCTGAAACCGGACCGGATCGTGGTCGGAGTGGATTCGGAAAGGGCCAGCGATCTGGTTCAAAGCCTGTATAAACCATTTACCCTGAACGGTCACCCCATCATAGTGATGGATATCACCTCTGCGGAAATGACTAAATATGCAGCAAACTCAATGCTGGCCACCAAGATCAGCTTTATCAACGATATTGCCAACCTTTGTGAAATTGTGGGAGCCGACGTAAATATGGTTCGAAAGGGAATCGGTTCCGACTCCAGAATTGGAACGAAATTTATCTATCCCGGTATCGGATACGGCGGATCCTGTTTCCCAAAGGATGTTCAGGCATTGATCAGAACCGCACAGGATTATAAATATGAACTTCGCGTGCTTAAAGCGGTGGAGGCGGTGAACCAGGATCAGAAATCCGTGCTGTTCAACAAAATATTGAATTATTTCGGTGGTGATATTGCCGGCAAAACCATAGCTGTATGGGGATTATCTTTTAAACCCCAAACCGACGATATGCGGGAAGCTCCTTCCCTGGTGGTCATAAAGAAACTGCTCGGAGCCGGGGCAAAGGTGAAAGCCTATGATCCGGTTGCCATGAAAGAGGCCAGGCACCATTTTGGTGAGACCATCACCTATGCCGACGACCAGTATGATGCCCTGATTGATGCCGATTGCCTGGCTTTGGTCACCGAATGGTCTGAATTCAAATTCCCGAACTTTAAAATAATTAAAAAGCTGATGAACACTCCGCTGATTTTTGACGGTCGCAATATTTACGATGCGGAGGAGATGGAACGCAACGATATTCTTTATTTCAGTATCGGCCGGGTGACCGGTAAAAAATAATTCACCAGCAGAATGATTAAAAAAAAGATTTTAGTCACGGGCGGTGCAGGGTTTGTCGGATCACATCTTTGCAAGCGCTTGCTGGACGAGGGAAATGAAGTGGTATGCCTGGATAACTATTTTACCGGACAGAAAAAGAATGTGATCAATCTGGTGGGAAATCCCTACTTCGAACTGATCCGGCACGATGTGACCACCCCGTTTTTTATTGAGGTCGATGAGATTTATAACCTCGCCTGTCCGGCATCTCCTATCCATTATCAGTATAATGCCATCAAAACCATCAAAACTTCGGTGATGGGGGCCATTAACATGCTTGGACTGGCGAAGAGAATCCGCGCGAGGATCTTACAGGCATCCACCAGTGAGGTATATGGCGATCCGCTGATCCACCCTCAGGTGGAAACCTATTGGGGTCATGTGAATCCGATCGGTGAGCGCTCCTGTTACGACGAGGGCAAGCGGGCCGCTGAAACGCTTTTTGTGAATTATCACAAGCAGAACAACGTGAAAATCAAGATTATAAGGATTTTCAATACCTATGGACCCAACATGCACCCGAACGATGGAAGGGTGGTCTCGAATTTTATCGTTCAGGCCTTACAGAATCAGGATATAACCATTTATGGTGATGGCCTGCAAACCCGGAGCTTTCAGTATGTGGATGACCTGGTTGAGGGCATGATCCGCATGATGGTTTCCCGCGAGGAATTCACGGGACCGGTCAACATCGGGAACCCGAATGAGTTCACCATTCTGGAACTGGCGGAAAGAGTGATCCGGCTGACCGGTTCGCGTTCGAAAATCGTGCGCATGCCCTTACCACCCGATGACCCCGCTCAACGGCAACCCGATATCTCCCTGGCAAAAAAGGAATTAAACTGGGAGCCGAAGGTCCAGCTCGAAGAAGGGCTTATTCAAACCATCGGCTATTTCAGGTCGCTGCTGAAGCAATAAGCCGGGGGCGAGCATTCAAGTTCATAAGAAAATAATGTTACTATTACAGTATAGTGAATGGCTACAGAATTATATTACCGTTAATCCTGATGATCCTGACTTTTCAGGATTCGGCATCTGCACAGGAGGTGGTTCTTAAGGACAACTTTTTTTACCTCGACGGAAAGAAGTTTTTCATGAAGGGGATTGGTTATGAGGCAGGTGCCGTCCCGGGCAGCCTTCCGTGGTCCCGGACTTTTGATCCGGTTGTGCTCCGTAGCGATATGCGGCGCATTGTGGGTGGCGGATTCAACACCATCCGCACCTGGGCTCCGCTAACCGTGCAGGAGCTTGATGTGCTGAAAGAGTTTGATATCCGGATTATCATGGGAATCTGGATCGATAACGCCGGGAATGTCAACGATCCCGCCTTCGTAAGCGAATCAGAAGCGAAAATCAGGGAGATGATGGCCTATTCGAAGGACTATCCTGCCATCATCGCCTACCTGATCATGGGCGAGCCGGAACTCGACGTCATTGCCCGGGCCGGATATGAGAATACCATGAGTTTCCTGAAAAAGCTGGCGGACATTGTTCGTGCCAGCCATCCAGGCCGGCCGGTAAGTATTTCCAACGGTGCAAACTGTACCAACATTGATACCAATGTTTTCGATTTCAGTGCATACAATGTTTATATTTATAATCCGGTAACTGTGAATTACTTACATGGGTATGCCGAGTATATTCGCTATCTGCGGCGACAGGTCCGGAACGGCATACCCCTCCTCATTACCGAATACGGGTTATCGGTGTCGCCAACTGGTCCGGGTAACTGGGGGTATGGAGGCAACAGTCTGACCCTTCAGGCGTCGGGCGACATTTACATGTATAAGCAGCTGGTCGATGGAGGGGCAACGGGCGCCTTTCTGTTTAATTACAGCGACGGCTGGTGGAAGGGGGGCGATGAGCGGATTCATAACGACAACCCGGAAGAGTGGTTCGGCCTGGTCAGCTACAGCAAACGTTCCGATAAAATCGGTCAGGAACGCCCGGTCTGGAAAGCGGTCCGCGAATACCAGTCGGTCGTCATCACCCAACCGCGGTCGGGAGAAATTTACAACGGCAAGGTACCCCTTGAGCTGTTCATCAATGATACCATCGACCAGGTGAATATCCTGATGAATGGGCAGGTGATCCGGCAGTTGTTGCATGTGGGGGATTATGTGGCGGACAGCCTGGACCTGGAATTCGGGGAAGCACGCGATATCAATCTGGTATTTAATTGTCTGGATGCTGCCGGTAACCTGGTGAAAACCGAGGAAAAAAGCATTCTGCTCCATGATGGGAACCTGGTGCTGCCTTCCATTCAGATCCAAATAGAAAATCCGAATTTCTGGAAAGATGGCTATATGAAAGTCAATTATCAGGTGCACCGACCGGCTGGATACACCAGCAATGCCCGGCTCGACTATATTTATTATCCCCATATCGGCTGGAATTACGGCGACAATTTCGAAACCACCCTTCCGGCCGGAGAGTGGGTTCAGTTTTCGGCCACACATTCCATCAATTCTGCGGTGAACGTGATTACCGTGGGTGCCGCATTTGATGTTAATTTTGGAAATTTTAATAAACGGATCGTCAATCAATTGGTCGTTTCCCGAATTAATACGCTGGCAACCCGGCCGGATATCATTAGTTGGGAACCGGAAACTTTCCGGCTATGGCCCAACCCGGCCAGCGACCATTTCTCCCTGGCCTTTGAACCGGGCGAGGGTTTGGTGGATTATAATCTTTCGATCATGGATTGCCGGGGAAGATGTGTGTGGTCAGGGAAAACAGATCCGGGTAACCACCGAATCGATATTAGCAGACTGGATCCCGGCGTTTACTTTATTCGGGTGATCCGCGTGGGAAATCCGGATCCGGTAATCAGGAAACTAATCAAGATCTCAAGGGGGAAATCAGAGTAATCCCTGCAGGTTTTCTGTTAAACAATCAAACCCATTGATTTTTTAGATTACTTTCTATCTTTATTCCATTAACCCAGGAAATAATTAAAGAATGATGGAGACGATCCAGGTTGTAATTCGTGCCATTCAGGAATTGTCAGTAATCAGTGATATGGACGGTATTCTGAAGGTCGTTAAAATGGCAGCCCGAACTATATCAGGTGCTGATGGGGTAAGTATTATTATCAGGGAGGATGACTTTTGCCATTATGTGGATGAAGATGCCATCCAACCGCTTTGGAAAGGGCAACGCTTTCCACTGAAATCCTGCATCAGTGGCTGGGTGATCCTGAACCGGGAGTCTGTCATTATTCGCGATATTTACCTGGATGCACGAATTAAGCAGGATACCTACAAAACCACCTTTGTAAAAAGTCTGGCGATGGTCCCGGTCCGTGAACACGATCCGATTGGTGCCATTGGAGTTTATTGGTCGGAAGAACATACGCCTTCACCAGATGAGTTAAAGCTCCTCGAAAATCTGGCTTACAGCACTTCCATTGCATTTGAGCGGCTGACTTCCCTTGAGAGGTATGGAGTTACCCTTAAGAAACTGGAAACACAAGGCCTTGAAATATTAGCTTCCCAAACAGAATTGATCGAAGCTGCGAGCCGGGCACAGGTCAATGAAAATTCTCTTCTGGCCAGTGAGTTAAGCCTTCGGAGGGCCCAGGAAATTGTACATATCGGCAGCTGGTACCTTGATCTGTCTACCGGCGAAGTGACATGGACTGCAGAACTTTACAAGATGTATGGCTTCGATCCTGAGCTGCCTCCTCCCCCGTATACCGAGCACATGAAGTTGTTTACGCCGGAAAGTTGGGAAGCCTTATCGGATTCGCTGGCAAGAACCAGTGAAACAGGCATCCCCTATGAACTCGAATTAAGGACCGTCAGGAAGGACCGCACCAAAGGATGGATGTGGGTACGGGGCGAAACGGTGACCGATCCGCAGGGAAAAATTATTGGATTGTGGGGCGCTGCTCAGGATATCTCGGGGCGAAAACTCAAGGAACAGGAACTGACGGATGCCAAAAACAGTGCCGAAATGAATGAAGGCGCGCTATTGGTTGCGCAGAAAATCGGCAAAATCGGTAGTTATTTATGGGATTTGCAAACCAATCTCTGGACCAGCTCACTCGAATTAGATGGAATTTTCGGAATTGATGAAACCTACAACCGATCACTGGAAGGATGGGTGAATATCATACATCCCGATTTCCAGGAATCCATGAACGAGTATGTGCTGGATGAGGTCATTTCAAAGCGGCAGCTTTTCGACAAAGAATATAGGATCATCAGGCAAGATGACCAAAAGCCCAGGTGGGTTCACGGGAGGGGAGAATTGGAATTAGGCGCCAATAATCAGCCTTTGAAATTGATAGGCACCATTCAGGACATTACCGAACGTCGAGAAATTGAAATTATCCTGAAGCAAAAAAGTGAAATCATAGAGACCCAGAATGAGGAACTCCAGCAGCTGAATGAGGAATTGGCCTCAACCAATGAAGAATTGACGGTGGCATTCCATCTTGCGCTGGAAAATGAGGAGGTGTTGCAGAAGAATCAGGAACAGATCCGATTAGATAATGAACGGCTGGAGAGCTTGTTAAGGATTTCGCAATATCAATCGGAATCCATCCAGGATCTGTTCGATTTCGCCCTTGAAGAGGCAATTAAGTTGACTAACAGTAAAATTGGATACATCTATTTTTATGATGAAAGTACCTGCCTGTTTACCCTGAATACCTGGTCGTCAGAGGTTATGAAAGAGTGCTCGGTTTTAAATAGGCAGACCGTTTATGAACTTGATAAGACCGGATGCTGGGGGGAGGCTGTCCGACAGAGGAAATCCATCATGATCAATGAATATAAGGATCCGAACCCGCTGAAGCGTGGAACACCGCAAGGACATGTTCAGTTGGAGAAATTCCTTACTATTCCGCTCCTTTACGACGGGAAGATAGTGGCGGTGGCCGGCGTGGCCAATAAAAAAACCGATTATGACCACTTCGACGAAAGGCAATTGAGATTGCTGATGGATAATGTTTGGAAAATCTCGGAACGTATCAGCTTGATCGACAATCTTAAAATTGCCAAAGAAAAAGCGGAGGAGAGCGACCGACTGAAATCCTCTTTTTTGGCCAATATGAGCCATGAAATCAGGACCCCGCTGAACGGAATCATGGGCTTCTCGGATTTGCTTAAAGAGGAGGGTATCCCGGCTGAAGAAAGAATCAGATACCTGGAGATCATTGAGCAAAGTGGCGAAAGAATGCTCAATACGATCAATGATATTATTGATATTGCGAAAATTGAGTCCGGTCAGGTGAAAATCAACCTAACCAAATTCAACCTGCATCACATTCTCCGGGAACTGCTGTTGTTTTTTCAGCTTGAAGCACAACAAAAAGGGCTTCAATTATCCTGTGAATTTGCCAGAACTGAGGCTGATTTATTTTTATATACTGATCGTGACAAGTTTTTCGCGGTCATGATCAATCTGATCAAAAATTCCATCAAATATACTATTGAGGGCTCGATTGATTTTGGATACCTGAAGCAGGAAGAATCCCTCGTATTTTTTGTCAGGGATACCGGGATTGGTATTCCGGCGAATTTGGTGGAAGAGGTTTTTCAGCGATTCTTTCAGGTTGATAACAAGATGAAGCAGGCCCGCAAGGGAACCGGACTTGGTTTGGCCATTTCAAAAGCCTTTTTGGATTTACTGGGAGGGAAAATCTGGCTGGAATCCGAGGAAGGGGTGGGGACTACCTTCTATTTCAGTTTGCCGGTAAATGAGCAGGTGGGGTGATCAGGATCCCACATCCCTTATATTATCTGGTTGATTTCCGCGATGCTGGTTTGCAGGAAGTCACGCGAAAAATAGTCCTCATCCACAATTTCTCCATTCCACATCACAATGTCCAGGTCCATGGTCCGGGGACCGAATTTTGGCGCCTGACGGTTGCGTCCCAGCTGGTCTTCCACTGAGATCAGGAAGGTTTTCAGTTGTTCCCTCGTAAGGCCGGTTTCAATTTTTATCGCCCCATTGGTGAAGTCGGGTTGTTCGGATATCCCGATCGGCCGGGTTTGAACCCAGGTAGAAACCTTTATAATCCGGGTTTCTTCGCCCAGAATTTCAAGCATGCGGCGGATATTTTCCCGGGCATTAATGTTGGATCCCACGCCGATAATGCAGCTGTTCATCGACTTAATTGATTTTCCCTGATGCTCGTTCCGCCGACATTTCGCAGGAAACCGACTCGGTGAACCGGAGGGCCTGGGGTTTGTCCACTTCCACGCGCGCCCGGATGACCCTTAAGTCATTTATGATGTGGTCCAGGATATTCCGGGTTAAAACCTCCAATAATTTGAATCGTCCGTCCTGTACCAGGGAAATGATCGATTTGGTAATCGACTTGTAGTCATATATCCCCACCGGTTCGTCGGTTTCCATGGCCTCAGCCGGCACCTCCACTTCGATTTCCAGGTTGATCACCACATTTTGCTTATTCACCAGCTCATCAGGGTTGAATCCAATGAATGTGCTGAGCATCAGGTTTTTGATTCGAATAATTGCCATGGTTTTTTATTTTTTAACCGGGTTAATCGTGCCTAAATTTTCACCGCCATCGGCAAAAAGCAGTTGTCCGGTGAGGTACGGGTTGCCGAGAATGAACTCCAGAGATTTCAGAATCGGGTCCAACCCGCCGGGTCTTTTCATTGGGATATGCGTGGCAAGGTTGAGCAGATAATCATCGCCCAAATCCGAGGGAGCCAGTGTCACTCCCGGAGCAATGGCATTGACCCGTATATCCGGGGCAAATTCGAGGGCAGCCATTTTGGTCAGTTCCCACAGGGCTTTCTTCGATAGGGTATAGGCGGCATAATCCGGCTTATTGGCCGTGATCCGGGTGTCGATCAGGTTGATAATGTTTCCTTTTTTGCACAGCGTGCTGAAATCCCGCATTAAAAAAAACGGGGCCTGAAAGTTTATGGAGAACTGCGAATCCAGTAATTCCAGTGAAGTTTTCCCGATGGATCCCGGAACAAAAACGGACGCATTGTTGATCAGAAGATCCAGGTGTCCTAATTCAAGAATTCCTTGGTTAATCAGCGTTCCGACCTCAGCCGGTACGGCCAGATCAGCCTGAATGGTTTTGAATTTCTGCTCCGGATACCTGGCGCTCAGGCTTGCAGCAAGCTCAACGGCCTGGTCGGGCGAATGGTTAAAGTGAATGAGAACCGACCAGCCCTGTGAGGCCAGGTGTTCGGTTATCGCACGTCCGATCCGCTTTGAGGCACCGGTTATGATGGCATTTTGGTTCATAGTAGCAAGTTAATCAATGATTCCGGGAACAAAACAGTTTAACCCGATTTTTGTTGATGCACTCTTTCCGGGGTCAGTCAAACAAAACCGGCTGGCATGATGGACCGGATTAAATAATTAGCAATATTTAGCCTCTTAAACCAATCTGTGTAAACAAGCCTCATGAATAATCAAAGAAGCCTGGTCAGAACATTCGGAGTCGGTTATGTGATCATTTTTGTAATCGCCAACATTATCGGATCCGGGGTATATAAAAAGATTGCCCCGATGGCGGCCGAACTGCACTCCATGGAATGGATATTGCTGGCCTGGGTGGCAGGCGGGATCATTACCCTATTCGGCGCACTCAGTAATGCCGAAGTGGCCGGATTGCTTGCCGATACCGGCGGAGACTTTGTCTATTTTAAAAAAATCTATAACCGATTTTTTGCATTTCTTTATGGATGGTCACTTTTCACGGTCATCCAAACCGCAACCATCGCCTCGCTGGCTTATGTATTCACTCAGTCGCTCAACAGCATCGTTACGATTCCGAAGATTTTGCCTTCGCTGCAGGAGTTCACCATAGGGGGGGTATTTGCGCCGTTTCAGGATTTTGGGATCAAGCTGACGGCCATTCTGCTCATTTTGCTGCTTACCGGGTTGAATATATCCGGATTGAAAAACGGGGCCAAAACCAGTAAAGGCATTCTCTTACTGGTGGTTATGGGACTGGCGACGATCATTTTTTTCGGCCTGACCAGTCCGGTTCAACGGCCGGTGGCGGATTTGGTTTCGGGGGGTCTCAGCTCGGGAACCGTTACCATTTCAGCATTCTTCGCAGCCATGCTCGCCGCTTTCTGGGCTTATCAGGGATGGGCTTCAGTGGGTTTTATCGGCGGGGAGGTCAAAGATGCTAATCGCAGTATCCCACGGGGGATTGTGATCGGGGTTTTTGTGGTGATTGGGGTGTATCTCCTGGTGAACTTCACTTACCTCAAACTCCTTTCGATTCCGCAGCTCGAACAGATTCATGCAGCCGGCAACCAGGTGGCAGCCATTGAGGCCGTGAAGGCTTTCTGGGGCCGGGGTGGGGGGCTGTTTATTTCGGTGCTGATCCTGATCACCACGCTCGGTTGTACCAATGCGAGTATTCTGACCGGTGCCCGTCCCACTTATGCCATGGCGCGCGAGGGTCTCTTTTTCAAGGGAATCGGCAAGCTGAATAAGGCAAATGTCCCTGGAAACTCACTGCTGGCGCAAGGGATCTGGTCATCCATCCTGGTATTGTCGGGGAGCTTCGACCAACTGACCGACATGCTCATTTTTGCGGTTTTCATATTTTACGCGGCTACCTCCCTGGGAGTGATCATACTCAGGCGCCGCATGCCGGATGCCCCGAGGCCCTACAAGGTATGGGGTTATCCCGTGGTGCCGGTTTTCTATATTTTGTTTTGCATTGGCCTTTTTGTGAATACCATCGCCACGAAACCCCGCGAAGCGGCAATTGGCGTGATCCTGATTTTAGCCGGAGTGCCGGTATACTGGTTTCTGCAAAGAAAGACAAAGCTCAAGGCTTGATTTGATTGGGTTGCTTTCGATTTTTAGCCGATGATGGCCCATTTTATTCAGGAAATTCTGACCTTTGCAGGTTAAATTTGCTAGAAAAAGTAATATGTCGAAACTTCTTTCCCCTCTGACCATAAAGGACATCACGCTCCGTAACCGGATCGTAGTATCTCCTATGTGTATGTATTCCGCCATTGATGGATTCGCCAACGACTGGCACCTGGTGCATCTGGGCAGCCGGGCGGTTGGCGGAGCAGGGCTAATTATCCAGGAGGCCACGGCTGTGACCGCCCAGGGTAGAATTTCTCCCGGCGACCTGGGTTTGTATCATGATAGTCAGATAGATATGTTAAAGAGGATCACCTCGTTTATTCTTGCACAAGGTTCCGTGGCAGGGATACAACTGGCTCATGCCGGCCGCAAAGCCGGATGTGCCGTGCCATGGGAGGGTAGTCGGCAGCTGAAAATCAATGAGGGCGGCTGGAAAACCGTGGCCCCTTCAGCCATCGGATTTCTGCCGGAAGATGCCATTCCCGAAGCGCTGGATGAGGAAGGGATCCTGAATATCATTTTAGCGTTTAAAGACGCGGCACGCCGTGCCTTTCATGCCGGATATCAAGTGATCGAAATCCATGGGGCCCACGGGTACCTGGTCCATGAGTTCCTCTCACCGCTCAGCAACCATCGGACCGATGCGTACGGTGGCAGTTTCGAAAACCGGATACGACTGTTGCTTGCCATTGTGAGCGCGGTTCAAACGGTGTGGCCGGAAAGCCTTCCATTGTTCGTGCGGATTTCTTCAACCGACTGGGCCGAAGGGGGATGGGATATCGATGAGGCCGTTCAGCTGGCTTCCATTCTTAAGAGCCAGGGCGTCGACCTGATTGATTGTTCCTCTGCCGGATTGGTACCCTGGGCAAAAATTCCAATTGGCCCCGGCTTCCAGGTGCCTTTTTCTGAGCGTATCAAAAAGGAAACAGGCATTTTAACCGGCACGGTTGGACTGATCACCGAGGCGCAACAGGCGGAGGAAATTTTACAGAAAGATCAGGCGGACCTGGTGCTGATTGCCAGGGAATCCTTGCGCGATCCCTACTTTGCTCTAAATGCGGACAAACTGCTGGACAACCACATGGAATGGCCACTGCAATATCTGCGGGCAAAGTAAAGACGGACCTGTGACAAGCTTTTAATTCTGTATTTCCACGATTTCGGCTCCCGGCTCCGAAATCAACCCTTCGGCGATTAAATATCTGACTTCAAGTTAAGAAAGAATCAGAATATTATTTCATAACTTTATACATCACCTTGAGATCGATCAAATCATGAATACACCATTTTACGAATTCTCAGCCCGTAGTATCGACGGGAAACAGATCCGGATGGATACCTATAAGGGAAAAACCGTGCTGGTAGTGAATACGGCCAGTAAATGCGGATTTACCCCCCAATTTGAAGGACTGGAAAAGCTTTACGAAGAATATAAAGACAGGGGGCTGGTCATCCTGGGGTTTCCCTGCAACCAGTTTGCCGGGCAGGAACCCGGTGACGAGAAGTCCATTTCCGAAGGGTGCATGGTTAACTACGGAGTTACCTTTCAGATGTTTTCAAAAATTGATGTGAATGGGGCAAAGGCTCATC
>JBBQOG010000034.1:0-15283 GCA_038330665.1 Bacteroidales bacterium | reverse complement strand
CCGTCCTTTCTTTTTGGCTTCGTCGGCGAATGGAACCAATTTCCGGATAGGCGAGGGAGGCATCGCTTCCCCTCTTTGGCTGATAGTGGGCATGGGTTTGGTGTTAATATTTTGTTCGGTTATTTTTTCTTGATGGTGCCGGTTGTTTTTACCGGTTCAGCCTCCTGGATGGCTTCTGTTTTGTTTTCGGCTCCTTGTTGCAACTCGGTTCCGGCATTAACCATTTTTTTTCTCACTGGCTGACCGCTGGTGGGCTCACCTTCGCCAACTGCCGGAGCTTGTTCCAGAAGTTTCGGCTGAATGTCGCTCGGTTGTGAGTTAACCTTTCCCCTTATTTCGATCCTGACCGGTGAATTATTGGCATTTGAGGTCACCACGACGGTCTTACTGAACGCACCGGGTAAGGTTGTGTTGTAAACAATAGTAATGGTTCCGGTTTTGCCCGGTTCTACCGGTTCTTTCGTCCAGGTGGGTACCGTACATCCGCATGATGATTGTACGTCCTTTATAATCAATGGTTTTGTTCCTTTGTTCGTGTAAGTAAAATCAACTTTTCCATTGGCCCCGTAAACAATTGACCCAAAGTCGTGGGCAACGGCTCCGTTGATGATTTTGCTGAATTCCATATCAACTTTGGTGCTTTTTGTCTGAGCATCAACCTGAAAAACAGAGAAGGCAAGGATAAATGTCAGTAAACCAATTTGTTTCATGATTGAAGAGTTTTATTTTTGAAAATACAAATTTACATTAAATGTGTCTTACTAACGGCTTTTATGGCTTCATTATTTTGTTGCGGAATGTTGTTAATTTTACGGCACTTTTTTTCACGGATTACCATCCGGCAAAACATAACTTTAGAGAATGAACAATCTGGATATTCCTGCAAAATACGACCCGTCGCAGACGGATGACAAATGGTATTCCTATTGGATGGAACAAGGGTATTTCCGTTCCGTGCCTGATTCGCGTGAACCCTACACCATTGTGATCCCGCCTCCAAATGTAACGGGGGTTTTGCACATGGGTCATATGCTCAATAATACTATTCAGGATATCCTGGTGAGGAGGGCCCGTATGACCGGTAAGAATGCCTGCTGGCTGCCCGGGACGGATCATGCCTCCATAGCTACGGAAGCCCGTGTGGTGGCAAAGTTGCGCGATCAGGGAATCAAGAAGACCGACATCACCCGGGAAGAGTTTATCCATCATGCCTGGGAGTGGACGCATAAGCACGGTGGGATTATCCTGGAACAATTGAAAAAGCTGGGAGCCTCCTGCGATTGGGAGCGGACGGCATTTACCATGGATCCGGCACTCTCTGAAAGTGTGTTGCAGGTTTTTGTTGATTTGTACCGAAAGGGATTGGTATACAGGGGTGTGCGGATGGTTAACTGGGACCCGCAGGCGCTCACGGCAATTTCCGATGAGGAGGTGATGTACAAGGAGGTACAGTCGAAGCTTTATTACGTCAGGTACCCTATTGTGGGCGAGAAAGACCAATACCTGACTGTTGCCACGACCAGGCCGGAGACTATCCTCGGCGACACCGCCGTATGTGTGAACCCGAATGATCCCCGGTACCAGCACCTCAAAGGTGCGCAGGTGATTGTTCCGATGGTCAACCGGGTGGTTCCTGTTGTTTTTGATGAATATGTAGACATTGAATTCGGCACCGGGGCCCTCAAAATCACTCCGGCACATGACGAGAATGATTACCTGATCGGGATCAAATTTGGTCTGGAAGCAATCGATGTCTTTAATCCTGACGGTACGGTAAGCGAACGGGCCGGAATGTTTGCCGGGATCGACCGGTTCGAAGCCAGGATTCTGGCTGCAAGGGAACTGGAAAGAACCGGGAATCTGGTCAAGACAGAAGAGTACACCAATAAACTGGGTTATTCTGAAAGGACATCCGCCGTAATTGAACCTAAATTATCGAGGCAGTGGTTTTTGCGAATGAAAGAACTGGCCGAGCCCGCACTTGTGAACGTGATGAATGACGAGGTTCAGCTGATTCCTGCAAAATTCAAGAATACCTACCGCTACTGGATGGAGAATATAAAAGACTGGTGTATTTCGAGGCAACTGTGGTGGGGGCACCGAATCCCGGCATGGTACCTTGCCGATGGGCGTATTGTGGTAGGAATGGATGAGCAGGAAGCTCTTGCTGAAGCCAGAAAGCTGACCGGAAATGCCGGTCTGGAGCTGAAGGATTTGTCGCAGGACGAAGATGTGCTGGATACCTGGTTCTCCTCCTGGTTATGGCCTATATCGGTATTCGACGGAATCCGCAATCCCGACAATCCGGATATCAAATATTACTATCCGACGAATGATCTGATCACGGCGCCTGACATCCTGTTTTTCTGGGTGGCACGCATGGTCATTGCGGGGTATGAATACCGCGGAACCAAACCATTCAGCAATGTGTACCTGACCGGGATGGTGAGGGATGCGCAGCATCGGAAGATGTCGAAATCTTTGGGAAATTCGCCGGACCCCCTCGATCTGATCGCGAAATATGGTGCGGATGGGGTTCGTGTGGGGATGTTACTTTGTTCCTCTGCCGGGAATGACCTGCTTTTTGATGAATCTTTAACCGAGCAGGGCAGGAATTTCGGTAACAAGATATGGAATGCTTTCAGGCTGATTTCCGGATGGGAAGTATCGGATTCCATCCCTCAACCTGAAACTGCACGATTGGCTGCTGAGTGGTTTCATGCGCGGCTGAACCAGGAGCTGGGGATTCTGAACGACCACTTCTCCAAGTACCGCTTATCCGAAGCCCTCATGGCGGCCTATAAACTTTTCTGGGATGACTTTTCATCCTGGTACCTTGAAATCATCAAGCCTGCCTACCAGCAACCTATCGATCTGGTGACACGGACACAGGCTTTTTCCATCATGGAACAACTGATGCTTGTTCTGCATCCATTCATCCCTTTTATCACCGAGGAGATCTGGCATCGGACTTCAGACAGGAAGGCAGGGGAATCTGTTATGATTACCGCACAGCCGTTGGCCCTGGAGTATAATTCCGACCAGATTGAGCGGTTCGACAGGATGAAAGATGTGGTTGGATTTGTACGTTCAGTTCGTGCGGAACGTAATATTCCGGTGAAAAACGAACTCGCGCTAGAGGTAAAAACCGGCGAATCCGGCTACGACAATTACCTCGATTCGGTTTTAATGAAATTATTGAATCTGAATTCGGTCACGGAGGTGGATCAGAAGCCCGCAGGTTCTGCCGGACAGGTCATCAGATCGGTAGAATATTATGTTCCGCTCGAGGGTTCCATTGACCCGGCGGCCGAACTGGAAAAGCTGTCGAAGGAACTGGAGTATACGCTGGGATTTCTGGAATCGGTAGTGAAAAAGCTTGCCAACGAGCGTTTTGTGAACCATGCACCTGCACAGGTGGTGGAAACGGAAAAGGCCAAACTGGCCGATGCAGAAGCCAAGATCAAGGCACTCAGAGAACAGATCAGTGAGATTAAACTTTAGAAACGTTAGCGACGCAAAAAGGTGAGGTTAATTTAATTATGAATGATCCAATGTATTCCATGAGATCCAATCCACTGGAGCAATATCTGGAAAAATCATCGAAAGATTTTACCCGCGACGACCTCATCCGGTTTGTCGTGGGTAACCATATAAAAATGTTGAATTTCAGATATGTTGCTGAGGATGGAAAGCTGAAGATCCTCAATTTCGCCATACACAGTGTGGCTTATCTGGAAACCATTCTGTCGACCGGCGAGCGTGTTGACGGGAGCAGCCTGTTTTCCTATATTGAGGCGGCGTCAAGTGATTTATATGTAATACCCAGGTTTTCTACGGCATATGTCAACCCGTTTACGATAGTTCCTACCGTAGATGTGCTTTGTTCCTTTTATACCAGTGAAGGATTGCCGCTTGAAACGGCGCCTGAATATATTCTGCGCAAGGCTCACCGGTTGTTCCGCGAACGCACCGGATTTGTTTTCAAGGCCATGGGAGAGCTGGAATATTACGTGCAGGGGAAAAAGGAGGAGCTTTATCCTGCGGATGACCAGAAAGGGTACCATTCGGCCAGTCCGTTCAGTAATTACGAATTCATCCGTCTGGAGGCAATGGAACTCATTGCCCGTTGCGGAGGATTGATCAAATATGGGCATAGCGAGGTGGGGAATTTTAGTACGGATGCCGAAAATTTTGAACAGCACGAAATAGAGTTTCTTCCGGTTGATGTGGAAGATGCAGTGGATCAGTTGGTTATTGCCAAATGGATCCTGAGACAGCTTGGTGAAAAGTATGCCGTGAACATCAGTTTTGCGCCTAAGATTACTGTCGGGAAGGCGGGTTCCGGGCTTCATGTGCATATGTACCTTGAGAAGGATGGTGTGAACCGGATGGTTGAAGAGGGTAAACTGAGCGATACTGCAAAAAGGATGATTGCCGGCTTGCTCGACCTTGCCGGACCGCTGACGGCTTTCGGAAATACGATACCCACGTCTTATCTGCGGCTGGTTCCGCACCAGGAGGCTCCGACCAATGTATGCTGGGGAGATCGTAACCGTTCGGTGCTGATCCGGGTTCCGCTGGGTTGGCTGGGTAAGGGGAATATGGTTTTAGATGCCAATCCGAAGGATCCTAACCTGAAATATGAAGGCATCAGCAAGCAAACCATTGAAATCAGAAGTCCTGACGGGTCAGCGGATTTATACCATCTCTTTGCAGGGTTGGTCATTGCCTCCCTGCATGGGCTCGAAATGCCGGATGGCCTTAAGAAAGCAGAGTCGCTTTATGTGGATGTGAATATTTTTCACGATGAAAACCGCAGTCGGCTCAATATGCTTGAAAAATTGCCGGATTGCTGTTACGGATCAGCCGGATTACTTGAAAAAAGAAGAGCATTCTTCGAGAAAGACGGAATATTTCCACGCGTCACCATCGATAATTTTATACGTAAGCTGAGGTCATACGGCGACCAGGGGCTCAGTGAAAGATTATATGGGAAAACTGATGAAATCAGGACGCTGGTGTACCGCTATCTGCATCATATGTAATTTGACGGTCCGACCGTTTCTTTTTTGCCTGCCGGATGCTCATGTTGAGCTCAAAGCCGATCAGCAATACCAGTGAGTTTACAAACAGCCAGATCAAAAGGGCTATGAGCGTTCCTATGGAGCCGTAAAACTTGTTGTAGGTGCCGAAGTTGTTAATGTAGGTCGAAAAGCCCACTGAGGTCAGGATGATGAAGAATGAACTCAGGATACTTCCGGGCGAAATAAACCGGAATTTACTGTGCCGTACCGGTGCCAGATAATACAGGAACGAGATGCTGAAAAAGGTGGATATCAGAATGATCAGCCACTTACCGTTCAGTAAAAGTGCAATCATAAATTTATTGTTCAGAATATTCCGGGCTTCGAGAAAATTAATGACGATGCCGGAGAAGATGATCAGGATAACAGCCAGGGAGATCAGCATGCAAAAAATAATGATCAGCGCCAGTGAAATCAGCTGGCGGTTGATCCAGGTGCGGGTTTCGCGATTGTGGTAGCTGGCGTTGAATGCCTGGATCAGGGAAGTGATACCACTGGTGGCAAAAAACAGGGACAACCCGAACCCGAACGACAACAGGTCATTTCTCTTGCGCATGACAATTTCCTGAATCGAACTTTCCACGGCTCCGTATACATTGGCCGGCATCAGATCTTTCAGGGTGGTCATCAGGACCTCCTGGAAGTTTTCAATCGGGATAAATGGAATCAGGGTAAAGAGAACAATGATTGCAGGAAAAACCGCAAGAAAGAAATTGTAGGCGATGGCCGAAGCCCGGGTGGTTAAGGTCCCGTTATTGGCTCCTTTGACAAAGAAAACCATTATCTCGTAAACCGACAGCCCGGCAAATCCGGGCAGCACCGTACGCTGGGCGAGTCTGCCAAAGAAGATTCCTACCTTTTTTATGTGCCTGACCGGATTCATTTTGGTTCTGTGATTGCTTTCAGGCTCATATCCAGACTGAATATCTGATGCGTGAGCCCTCCCACGGAAATGTAATCTACGCCGGTCAGTGCATAATCGCGAATGTTTTTCAGGTCGATTCCTCCTGAGGCTTCGGTTTCAACCCGATGGTCAATGAGTTGCACGGCAGCTTTGATATTATCCGGGGTAAAATTATCCAGTAAAATACGGTTTGCCCCTCCATGGTTAAGGATTTCTCTGACATCATTCAGGCTGCGGGCTTCAATTTCCACTTTAAGATCCAGGTTTCGGGATTTTAGATATTCAGCCGTACTGTTGAGGGCCTGGGTGATTCCACCGGCATAATCAATATGGTTATCCTTGATCAGGATCATATCATACAGTCCGATCCGGTGATTGTGTCCGCCACCGGTTCTGACTGCCTCTTTTTCAAGAAACCGCATGTTCGGCGTCGTTTTTCTCGTATCCAGAACCCTGGCAGGGGTTCCGTTGAGCTGTTCAACAAAGAGGGCCGTACGCGTGGCAATGCCGCTCATTCTCTGCAAAATATTCAGCACCAGTCTTTCTGTTTGTAAAATGGACTGTTGTTTGCCGCTGACAATCAGGGCCCGGTCACCGGGATGGACCCGCGAGCCATCCGGAATGAGGACCTCAACTATTAATTCCGGATCAAAGGTGGTGAAAACCTCACAGGCGACGCGGATTCCTGAAATTATTCCCTTCTGCTTGACCAGCAGGACCGCTTTACCGGCCGCATCCGGCGGGATCGTGGCAAGGGTGGTATGGTCGCCAGATCCGATGTCTTCAAGTAGTGCTTCAGTAATAAATTTATGCAGTGGATCGGTTGACATTTCAAGTTGTTTAGGTCAAAAGTATAAAGAAAGAATTAATTGGCGCGGAAATTGTAAATTGATCAGCCTTTATTGACTAATTGATTTATGAAAAAACCGGTTGAAATCGGGCTCAGAGACCTTTTGAATTCATTTCGATTTCTTCTGGTTGCGGTCATTGTCCTGATTGCGGCCCTGATCATTGATCCGATAGCCCACCTGAAAGAACCGGTCAGGATCAACCCGAACGGCATCGAAAAGGACTTCCATCAGAAAATTGCCGTTCTGGAATCGTATGGTACGGTAATGTTGTCGGATTTGAAAAAGTTCAATTGGCCGGAAGTTCTGGATCAGGATCCCGGGTTTACCGGACGATATGCCCAAGACAACGATGGGATAGCCATTTTTATTCTTAAAATGGATTCGATGGTTTTCTGGTCCGATAATTCGCTGGTGGTTGAAACCACGGACCTGATGAATATGGAATCCAACGGGGTTTATACCCTTCCTAACTGCTCGGTTTATGCGCGGGTTTTTGAATCCGGCAACTTCAGGATTGTGGGTCTGATATTTCTCAAAAAGTTCTTTCCTTATAACAATGGGTATGTTTCCAATGCTTTTCTCATTGGTAAAAAGATTCCTGCCTCCTATGGAATCGAGAACGTACCGGATTCCTCCGGTATTCAGGTGAACGATGAACGGGGGCATTTTGCCT
Source organism: Bacteroidales bacterium (assembly GCA_038330665.1). Classification (GTDB taxonomy): domain Bacteria; phylum Bacteroidota; class Bacteroidia; order Bacteroidales; family UBA12481; genus UBA12481. The sequence goes on along the minus strand of JBBQOG010000034.1, from coordinate 7,768 downwards.
TTACCTTGATACCCAGCAATGAGGTTACTTCACAGGACGGGCTCCATTGGCTGACTTTGTTCCTGTATTTCATGGTGCTGGTGCTGATCCTGTTATTTTATAACGACCTTCTTATTCTGGCCTTCCGGATCCGGCAATCGGCCTGGTGGTTGCTTGCCTTACTCTTCGATCTGGTAGGGGTTCGTTGGTTATTGTGGCATTTCAGGGAGCCACATTGTGTTTTTAACCTGCCGGTATTCAACCAATTTCAAAATCCTGTGCCCTTCCTGGAATCACGCGGAGACTTGGTTGTTTCTATCCTGTTGCTGCTATTTTTCTCCTACTGGTTTTTCAAAAGTTTTGAGCTGTTTCCCTCACGCAATACCAAGGTGGCTGAAAATGAAGACAGGCGGCTGATTCAGAGTCTGGCCCTCGTGGGATGGCTGATGGCCATTGCCACTTTTATCGGGGCTGCCTGGATGGTTCGTTACCTGCTTCTTGAAAGAGCCGGCTTGATCGAGATATTCAGGATTCTGACCATTAATGCTTCCAATGTACTGGATTTGCTATTGCTGGCTGCGATCCTCATCGCCTTCGTGCTGATCCTGTACCGATTGGTCGGCAAAATCAAGTCCCATCTGACCTGGGTTCAGGGCCTGGTTGGGTTGATCCTCACGTCGGTAATTTGTTTTAGCCTGTTCAGGGATACTGATTTTTTAAAAGGGTGGGTCGGACCCCTCTTTTTTTTCCTGCTCTCATTGGTCCTGCTGATCGGTCTGCGGCATCACCGCGCGCATCCCGGTCATGGACTGGTCACGATTATACTGATTCTGATTTCCTCCTACCTGGTTTATTCCATCGATGAGGCCAACCGGATTAAGGATGCCGGACAACATAATATTATACTTGCTAAACTATCCTCGGAGCATGACCGGATCGCAGAGATGCTGCTCACTCAGATTGACCCGGACATACAGGCGGATTCTGTGCTGGGTGCTTTAGTAAGTTCCCGGTTGATGAAACCGGATGATCAACAAATGGCTATTACCAGTTATCTGAAAAACAAGTATTTCGGATTATATTGGAATCGTTTCGAAATCCAGGCCTTTTCCTGCAACGCGGAAAGCCGGACTGTGATTCAGCCGGATAATCTGGACGTTAGTTGCCGGGACTACTTTATCAGGAATATGCGTGACCGTTATGGAAAGGTATTACCCGGGGCCACCGGTTTCTATTATCTGGATAATTTCGATGGGGTTATTGAATACCTGGGGGTATATGACCACTTTGACAAGATCCCGGATAGCGGATCGAGCCTGATCATCAATGTTTATTCAAGGTTTGTGGCCCAGGAGCTGGGATATCCTGAACTGCTCATTACCGGAAAAATTGACCGTGATTCACTCGATCAGAGTTATTCCTTCGCCAAATATCATCTGGGGCACCTCCAGCTGACCAGCGGAGAATATGATTATAGCCTGACCAGTAAAATATATCCCGGAGCAACAGGGAAGGTCGTGGAATTTAATGCTGATGGGTATAATCACTGGATTAAAACGATCGACAGCAACAATGAGATTGTGATCAGTCGCAGGGCACACCGGACCAGTGATTATCTGGTCACCTTCTCCTATGTTTTTGTTTTTCTGTTTTTATGCTGGCTCCTGCTGAACCTGGTACTCACCTGGCCGCGTGGTTTCAGGCTCCCGGTACTCGGACTCAAAAAGCGGATACAGTTTACCATGGTTTCCTTTATGGTCTTTTCCTTTATGCTGGTGGGCGGGGGTATGACCTATTATGTGATCCAGCAGTATAAGCAAAGCAATAAAAAGCTCATCAGTGAAAAGACCGAATCCCTTCTGGCCGACCTGCAGTCGAAACTCGCGAATGCCAATGTGCTGACCCCCGAATGGAAAGATGAGGACTACCGCAGCCTGAACGAATTGATGATCAAGTTTTCGTATGTGTTCAATACCGATATGAATATTTTTGATCCCTATGGGAATCTTGTGGTGTCTTCACGTCCAGAGGTTTTTGAATATAACCTGGCCGGTCACAAGATGAACCCGCTGGCTTACTACGCCATGCATCACCAGGGAAAGCCGAGGTTCATCATAAGGGAAAGCATCGAAAGCCTGGGCTATTATTCCTCTTATGTACCTTTGAACAATCAGTACAATAAGCAGATCGGATATCTGAATCTCCCCTATTTCAGTAAGCAGAGCGAGACAAGCCGTGAAATTTCAACCATTGTGGTGGCTATGCTGAATGCTTATTTCATCTTGATTTTATTAACTGTATTCCTGGCTGTGATACTGGCCAACCAGGTTTCAAGACCTTTGCAGCTGATACAAACCAAGCTGGCCGGTCTGCGGTTCGGTAACAAGAATCAGACTATCGAATATAAAAGGGATGATGAGATCGGCCGGTTAGTGAAGGAATACAACCGGATGGTTAATGAATTGCAGGCGAGTGCCGAAAAACTGGTGCGCTCCGAAAGAGAAACTGCCTGGCGTGAGATGGCGCGCCAGATTGCCCATGAAATAAAAAATCCGCTGACCCCGATGAAGCTCAGTGTCCAGCATCTCCGGAAGGCCTGGAAGGATGGGGCCCCGGACCTGGATATTTACATTGATCGGATGACAAATATGCTGGTCGACCAGATTGAAACACTGGCCAATATTGCCAATGAATTTTCAAAATTTGCCCAGATGCCCGGAGCCCATTTCGAGGTGATCGACCTGACCCAGAAAATACTGAGAATTACGCATTTATTTGAGGATACCTGTAAGATCCACCTGGTGAAACCCGCTAAAGTTCAGCATGAATTATCGATTTTTGCCGATCCTGAGCAGGTGATACAAGTCTTCAATAACCTGATCAGGAATGCTATACAGGCTGCACGGGAAGGTGTCGAGCCGGTGGTTGAGATTGTCATTGAGGAACGCGGAGAAACCGTCGTCGTAAAGATCAGCGATAATGGTTCGGGCATTCCGGATGATCTTCAGTCCCGATTGTTTGAACCCAACTTTACCACAAAAACCTCCGGGATGGGTTTAGGGCTGGCAATTACCAAAAAGATTATGGAAGGCTCGAATGGCACGATCTGGTTTGAAACCCAGAAAAATACCGGTACCAATTTCTATCTGGAATGGCCTTTGTACAGGCACGAATAAATTACCAGGAGATCACCGAGGAGGTGTCCCTGTTGCTGAAATTAAAACTCCTGTCGATCACATAAAATTCATATCGGAAATCCTTGTAGGGGAGCGGGATGGCGCTTGAGTAAGGATATTCAATGGTGACCGAAACATCTGCAATCAGGGTTTTATTTTGGCCGGTCGGAGTCAAATCAGGAATCCGGTATTGTTTTAGTCCGGCCGGTGCCGGTACTTCTACGAAATCATTGTTGACTTTTTTGTATTCCTGAATGATAAAGTTGTAATAAAAGGCGCTGTCGATGCTGAAGGGGCCGGTGTTATCTGCGGGGTCAAGTCCCATATCTCCGTTACCATCGATCAGATGAAAGGTGAGGACAACCTGTTTGATCGGGTTACCCAAATCATCGGTGGTATCCCTGCTGTATGCCGAAGTAAAACTGATGGATGGTTCATCCGGATAGGTGACGATCTTCTTGCATCCTGCCACAATTAGCAGAAACAGCAGCAATTTTAAAGCATGGGTCAAACTGAACTTCATACGATTTATTTTTCCCTAAAGAAAACCTGAATCGGAACCCCGGTAAAGTTAAAGTCTTCTCTGATTTTATTCTCAATATAACGTTTGTAAGGCTCTTTAATATATTGAGGGAGATTGCAAAAAAGCGCAAATGACGGAGTCTGATTAGGTAACTGGGTGGCGTACTTGATTTTAATGAATTTACCCTTGATTGCGGGCGGAGGATAAGCCTCGATCCAGCTTTGTAAATGCTCATTAAACAGGTGTGTGGGAATCTTCTGGCGACGGTTGTTATATACCTCAACAGCCGTTTCCAGTGCCTTGAACACCCGCTGTTTCGTAAGGATGGAGGTAAAAAGTATCGGAACATCCGTATAAGGAGAAATTTTGTCCTGAATTTCCCGTGTAAAGATTTTAGTGGTATGGGTATCCTTTTCCACGAGGTCCCATTTATTCACCAGGATCACGATACCTTTGCGGTTTCGTTGAATATTTCCAAAAATGGTGATATCCTGTGCGGTAATACCTTCAGAAGCATCGACCATCAGGAGACAAACATCCGAATTTTCGATTGCCCGGATGGATCTCATGACCGAATAGAATTCCACATCTTCTGAAACTTTGGTTCTTTTTCGCAGCCCGGCCGTATCCACCAGGAAGAAATCGAGGCCGAATTTCTGGTACCGGGTATTGAGCGCATCACGTGTGGTACCGGCAATGGGGGTTACAATATTCCGTTCCGCACCGATGATGGCATTGATGAAGGAAGATTTGCCGACATTTGGCCTACCGACCACGGTAAATTTTGGGATATCGGGTTCCTCTTCAAACTCTGCCCTTACAAAAGCGCCGGTTACTGCATCCAGTAAATCGCCCGATCCGCTTCCGGTTACGGCCGATACCGGATAAATCACTTCATATCCCAGGCTATAAAACTCATTTGCCTCCATGTACCGGGTATTGTTATCCGATTTATTTACGGCAATGAATACGGGTTTTTTTATTTTGCGGAGAATCCCTGCTATCATCTGGTCGAGATCTGTAATTCCGGATTCCACATCAACCGTAAAAATGATCACATCTGCCTCTTCGATGGCCAGGACCACCTGTTTGCGGATCTCCTCCTCGAACACATCGTCGGAGTTGGTGATGTATCCTCCCGTATCAATCAACGAAAACTCATATCCGTTCCAGAAGGCTTTGCCGTAATGCCGGTCGCGGGTGACCCCGCTTGACTCATGCACAATTGCCTGCCTTGATTGTGTAATCCGATTAAACAGCGTTGATTTGCCGACATTCGGACGGCCAACGATTGCTACAATATTTGCCATAATGATATCTTTCTGTATCAGAGTTCATACCCGAATGACCGGAGGCTTTCGGGTTTGTTTCTCCAATCCTGGGAGACTTTAACGAACATTTCCAAAAAAACTTTTTTCCCGAAAAACAATTCGAGATCTTTCCTCGACTGCATACCCACCTGTTTCAGGGAGGCACCTTTATGGCCGATGAGGATTCCTTTCTGGGAATCCCTTTCCACATAAATAACTGTGCGGATACGGATAATATTTTCCTCCTCCTTGAATTCCTCCACCACCGGTTCAACCGAATAGGGGATCTCCTTCTGGTAATTTTCAAGAATGGCTCCGCGGATGATTTCAGTCACGAAAAATCTCTCGGGCCGGTCGGTGAGCTGATCTCTGTCGAAATAGGGAGGTGCTTCAGGCAGCAGCTCTAAAATCCTGTTGAACAGGTTGTCCAGATTAAACTTCAGCAGGGCGGAGGCTGGGAAGACTTCAGCTTTCGGAAAAATTCCCCGCCATTTTTCTACCTGCTCCTCGAGTTGTTGCTGATTAGTGAGGTCTATTTTATTGATTATTAGAAGCAACGGTACATTGGTCTGTTGGACAATCGATAAAATATCAGGGTTTTTGTCCGGAGTTTCCTGTGTATCGGTCACATAAAGGAGGATATCGGCATCCGACAGGGCCGACCGGGCCGCGCGAAGCATAGACTCCTGGAGTTTGTATGCCGGCTTGATCATACCTGGGGTATCCGAATAGACGATCTGATAATCGTCGCCATTTACAATTCCGAAAATCCTATGACGGGTAGTCTGAGATTTTGCGGTGATCACTGAAAGACGTTCTCCCACCAGGGCGTTCATCAGGGTGGATTTACCCACATTGGGGTTGCCGATAATATTTACGAATCCGGATTTCATGCGAAATGAGTTGAGCGTTGTGTCTTACTTGTTCATTTTCAGCCAACCCACTTCTTTGGGCGACATCATACGCCATTTGCCCCGGGCAAGCGTCTTTTTGGTTAAGCCGGCAAAATAGACCCGGTCGAGTTTGACAATTTCCAGGCCCAGGTGTTCGAACAACCGACGGACGATCCTGTTCTTGCCGGAATGGATTTCCACGGCGAGGTCTTTTTTCGACTGGGGATCGATAAAGGAAACGGAATCCACCTGCATTAAGCCATCTTCGAGTTCGATCCCGGTGACCAGGGAATTCATCATTTCTTCGGTCACATTCTGAGCGGTTCTGACCTCGTAAATCTTCTTCACCTTATATTTCGGGTGGGTGAGTTTACTGGCGAGTTCACCGTCATTGGTCAGAAGGAGCACGCCGGTCGTGTTTCTGTCGAGGCGACCCACCGGGAAAATTCTTTCGGTGGTGGCATTCTGCACCAGGTCCATCACGGTACGCCGACCTTCAGGGTCCTCTGTGGTAACCAGTGTATCTTTGGGCTTATTAAGTAGGATATAAACCTTTCGTTCGTTTTTAATGGTTTTACCGTTCACTTTAACGGTATCTCCGGGATAAACCTGGGTGCCCATTTCGGTGGCCTTCACCCCGTTTACTTCTACAACCCCGCGGGTGATCAGTTCATCGGCATCTCTCCGCGAGCAAATTCCGGAGGAAGCGATATAGCGGTTTAATCTTACTTTTTCACTCCTCTCGGGCTTATTAACATTAATCGGGCTCCTGTTCACTTTACATAAATTATTGAGAGTGCAAAGGTTGGCAAAAAAAAGTTGCCTATTGCAAAGTTATCATGAAAACTCAATACCTTGGCGGATCAACAATCCTCTTATGACACTTATTAAATCGATTTCCGGCATTCGGGGTACCATTGGCGGCAAGCCCGGTGATGGTTTGACTCCACTTGATATTGTGAAGTTTACGGCGGCATTTGCCACCTGGGCCCTGCATCAGGGCCGGGTAAAATCCGGGAAGCCTGTCATGGTAGTGGGGCGGGATGCCCGGACATCCGGTGAATTGGTTGATTCCATTGTTTGTTCGACATTGAACGCAATGGGGATTGATGTGATCAATGCAGGACTGGCCACCACCCCAACCGTGGAGATGGCCGTTCCGAAAACGGGTGCCATCGCTGGTATTATCTTGACGGCCAGTCATAATCCTGGTCAGTGGAATGCTTTAAAGCTGCTGAACAGTTGTGGGGAGTTCATCTCCGCCAGCGAAGGGGAAGATGTGCTGATGCTGGCGGATAATGAGATGTTTGAGTTTGCTACGGTTGAAAAACTGGGCAGCCGGGTAGCCTGGGATTTCCTTCCTTTTCATATCCAAAAAATTCTGGAATTGCCGCAGGTGGATGTGGAGGCGATCCGGAAGGCCGGGCTCACCATAGCCGTGGATGCGGTTAATTCGGTAGGGGGAATTGCGGTTCCGGAACTTCTCAAATCACTTGGGGTGAAAAATGTTGTACCCGTAAACTGTGAACCGGATGGAAAATTTGCACATAATCCTGAACCCTTACCCGATCATCTGAAATCTTTGGCGGATGCGGTGGTGAAAAACGGGGCCCATCTTGGGATTGCTGTGGATCCGGACGTGGATCGGCTGGCTCTTGTTAACGAGGATGGTACTTTTTTTGGCGAGGAGTATACCCTTGTGGCGGTCGCGGATTATATACTGAGCGGGAACGGCGGAAATACCGTGTCAAACCTGTCGTCCAGCAGGGCGTTGCGGGTGGTGACTGAACAGCACGGGGGATCCTATCTGGCCACCCCGGTCGGGGAGGTTCATGTGGTGAACGGAATGAAGGAGAATGGCGCGGTGATCGGTGGCGAGGGTAATGG
>JBBQOG010000033.1:0-15432 GCA_038330665.1 Bacteroidales bacterium | reverse complement strand
TGGCTGTGGTTTTACCTTACAAGGTATGCGCACAGATCGGGGGATCAACCATTTACCAGCTGCTGAATCTGCCGCCGACCGCGCGGTCAGCCGCTCTGGGCGGTTGGGTCCCCGGGGCCTGGGATAACGACCCGGCGCTGGTTTATCATAACCCCGCATTGGCAAATTCCGGGATGAATAATCAGCTTAGTCTGAATTATTCGAATTATCTGGCAGGGATCCGTTATGGATACCTCGCCTATTCCCATGATCTGGGCAAATGGGGTACGCCGGTTATCGGTATGCAATATATTAATTATGGGACCTTCACCGAGGCCAACGAATACGGCGACATCCTCGGGAGCTTTTCTGCATCGGAATATTCATTAAACCTGAGTTATGGTTATTCACTCGACAGCCTGATAACGGTCGGGGTAACCATTCGTCCGATTTATTCCGTCCTGGAACGATACACTTCCTGGGGAATCGGATCTGATTTTGGCCTGCACTACCATTCGGCAAACAACCGCTTTGCCATGGCACTGGTAGCCCGCAATTTTGGGACACAGCTGACCACTTATGCCACACCCAATCGGGAAAAATTACCTTTTGAAATATTGGCCGGACTCAATTTTAAACTGAAATACGCTCCGTTCCGTTTGCACCTTACCGCCCGCAACCTTCAGCAGTTTAATCTCCGGCCTGCAGGGGGATTGCTGCCGCAGGATGCTGAATTGCTGGCCAAAACCGGTCAGAATATTACCCTTGCCCTCGACCATGTGGTGGCCGCGGTGGAATTCGTTCCCGGCAATCTGCTGGCGATCCGTATCGGATACAATTTCCTTCGCCGGACAGAATTACGCATGGATGAATATGGCGGTGCTGCAGGTTTTTCCTTTGGAGCCGGTGTGAACCTCGGGAAAATAACCATTGATTATGCACTGGCCAGCTATCATGTGAGCGGGATGACCCACTCCCTGTCGCTTCGGGCCAATCTCAATGGAAAAGCAAATCAACCGGCCACTGCGGTAATTCAATAATCTATGGACATTATCATTGCAATCGATGGTTACTCGTCATGCGGAAAAAGCACGGTAGCCAAGGAGGTAGCCAAACGACTAGGCTACACGTACATAGATTCCGGCGCAATGTACCGGGCCGTAACGCTATATTGCCTGCGTAATAACCTGGCACCCGGCGGCGTGGTCGACGAGAAAGCACTTCGTGCGCGAATCAGCGATATCCATATCCGCTTTGTGTATAATGCGGATTTGCAGAAACACGAGACTTTCCTGAATGGCGAAAACATCGAGGAAGAGATCCGCCGTCCCGAAGTGGCCAACCTGGTGAGCCCGGTGAGCATCATCGGCTTTGTTAGGGAAGCCCTGGTAAAACAGCAACGCGAGATGGGTAAAAGCAAAGGCATCGTGATGGATGGCAGGGATATCGGCACCGTGGTGTTTCCGGATGCCGAGCTGAAAATCTTCATGACCGCCTCACCTGAAATCCGCGCAAAAAGACGCTTCGACGAGCTGATTGCAAAAGGCGTCCACGTGGAAACAGCCGATATCATGAAAAATATTCAGGATCGCGACCGGATCGACTCCACCCGCGCGATCAGTCCGCTCCGCCAGGCCGACGATGCCCTGGTCCTCGACAATTCCAACCTCACCCGGGAGGAACAGCTGGATTGGTTAATAAAACAGGTTACCAAATATATGTAGAGACGCATCATTGCGTCTCTCTTCATAATTGCGTCTCTCTTCATAATTGCCTCTCTCTTCATCATTGCGTCTCTAGGGATTTTCATTATTTAATGCGTAACTTTGCGGCGATTTTCGATTTTTTGTAAAGTTTTTATAACTGTCTGTATGTCAATAATTAAGAAAGTTGGGGTTTTAACCTCAGGAGGAGATGCTCCGGGAATGAATGCCGCTATTCGCGCAGTCGTGCGTGCCGCAATCTATAACAATCTGGAAATAGTTGGAATACGTAAGGGATACAAAGGGATGATCGAGGGAGACTTTATCCCGTTACTCTCCAAGGATGTCAGTAATATAATTCAGCGTGGCGGAACCATTCTGGGCACCGCCCGCAGCGAGGAGTTCCGCACTCCGGAAGGAAGACAGAAAGCTTACGGCAACCTGGTAGGTGCCGGAATCAACGCCTGCATCGTGATTGGTGGTGACGGGAGTTTTCAGGGAGCCGGAAAATTCAGCAGGGAGTTCGACATCCCATTTATCGGAATTCCGGGAACGATCGACAACGACTTATTCGGAACCGATTATACCATTGGGTATGACACCGCCCTGAATACCGTGGTGGAAGCGGTCGACCGCATCCGGGATACTGCCAGTGCCCACGACCGGATGTTTTTTATCGAGGTGATGGGCCGTGGTGCCGGATTTATCGCCCTGCACTCCGGAATTGCCTGTGGTGCCGAAGCGATTCTGATCCCCGAAGTGGACGGTCAGGAAGAAGCGCTGCATACCTACCTCATGAACCAGGGGAATAAATCCAGCAATATTATACTCGTCGCCGAGGGAAATAACGTCGGCGGTGCCGAACAGATCGCCAGCCAGGTGATGGAGAAATATCCCGAATATGATGTGCGGGTTAATGTTCTGGGTCATATGCAGCGCGGAGGTTCTCCATCGGCATTCGACCGGTTCCTGGCCAGCCGGCTGGGCGTAGCCGCCGTAGATGCCCTGATCGATAACCAGCGTAGTATCATGGTCGGATTTGTTAATCATGATATTGTGCATGTGCCTTTCAATAAAACCATCAACACCAGTAAAAACCTGAATAAGATCCTGCTCGACGTGGCCGATATCCTCGCCCACTAGGAATTCAGCTCCTTTACTTGTGCCTTCTGCTTTCCTGCTGCTTGCTTTATGCTTTATGCTTTATGCCATATGCCTTATTTCGCCGATATTCTCCTGCCCCTCGCCCTCCCGGAAACCCTTACCTACCGGCTGCCGGAAGAGTTTTATCCGATGGCCAGACCGGGCATGCGTGTGATGGTGAACCTGGGCAGGAATAAAGTATTATCCGGATTGATCTGGAAAATTCACTCCGATGCACCTGCCTTTGAAGCACGCAATATTATCAATATAATTGATGAAAGACCCATCCTGGATGAAAGGCAGTTTACCCTTTGGGAATGGATGTCCGAATATTACCTGTGTACTCGTGGTGAGGTGATGAAAGCCGCACTTCCGGCATTCTTGAAGGCCGACGACCGGGATCCGAAACGTATCCGGAAACCCAAGTCCAATACCGATCCCCTTCAGCCCATCAATGTGGTTCCGCTCAGTCCCATTCAAAACAGTGTACTGACGGACATCCGGCAGGGATTCCCGAAAACACCGGTACACCTGTTACATGGTATCACCTCCAGTGGCAAAACAGAAATATACATACACCTGATCCTTGAGCAGTTACTGCTTAAAAAACAGATCCTATACCTCCTGCCGGAGATCGCCCTGACCACACAAATCATTACCCGTTTGCAAAAGGTTTTTGGCGATCGGGTGGTGGTTTATCATTCCAGATTTACCCAGGTGCGCCGTCTGAAAGTATGGAACCAGATCCTTCAGGGCCCCGGGGAACACGGCCAGCTCATCCTCGGCGTGCGGTCGTCCATATTCCTGCCCTTTCGCGACCTGGGACTAATCCTTGTGGATGAGGAACATGAACAATCGTATAAGCAGCAGGACCCGGCGCCGCGATATAATGCCCGGGATGTAGCGGTTATTCTTGGGACCCTCTATAAAGCTCCGGTGCTCATGGGCTCCGCCACCCCTTCCATCGAATCTTACCAACAGGCACATTCCGGAAAATACCAGCTGCATGAACTCAACGAGCGATTTGGTGGAATTGAACCGCCCGAAATTTTTCTGGCCGATTCACGTGACGCCCGTAAGCGGAAGAAAATGAAGGGCCCTTTCACGCCCATCCTGCTAAAGGCAATCGATGACACGCTCGTCAGGAAGCAACAGGTGATCCTCTTCCAGAACCGGCGCGGATACAGCCCCTATATCGAATGCCAGGAATGCAAATGGATCCCGAAATGTCGGGATTGTGATGTCAGCCTGACCCTCCACCGCTCGCAGGGCAAACTCGAATGCCATTATTGCGGGTATTCCGAACGGGTGCCAACCCGCTGTCCGTCATGCGGATCCACCAACCTGTCGATGCGGGGCATGGGCACCGAGCGCATTGAGGATGACCTGCAGCTGCTTTTCCCCGATGCCCGTCTGGCCCGTCTCGACCTCGACAGTACCCGTACTGCTGCCGCCTTTACCAATATTCTCACCGATTTTGAACTGGGGAAAACCGACATACTGATTGGCACGCAGATGGTATCCAAAGGACTGGACTTCAGCAAAGTGAGTCTGGTAGGAATCATCGATGCCGATCAATTACTTAATTACCCGGATTTCCGGTCCTACGAAAGAAGTTTCCAGATGATGACCCAGGTGAGCGGCCGGGCCGGTCGTCGTAACACCCAGGGTAATGTGGTGATCCAATGTTCCGATCCCGGGCATCCGGTGATTCAGCAGGTGCTACAAAATGACCTGGCTGCCTTTTATCAGCATGAAATTCTCGAGCGCCAGCAATTTGGATACCCTCCCTTTACCCGTCTGATTCGCTTCAATATCAAGCATTCTGATCTGAAAGTGGTTGCTGAAGCGGCCAACGACCTGGCTCAGGAACTTAAGGAGGCCCTTCCGGGTAGGGTCATGGGGCCGCAGTCGCCCATCGTAAGCCGGATACAGGGAAAATATATTCAGAATATCCTGATCAAACTGGAACGCAATCCGGAACTGCAAATCCGGAAAAAGGCAATAGCTTCGCTGATTAAAAATTTCATTGACCGAAAAACATATGGAAGCCTGGTTATCCAGGCCGACGTGGATCCTTTATAATTTATTATCATGTACTTGAAAAACGGAGAACTAATCCCGGAGGAATTTCTGAACGATGCCGATCCTACCCTTGTACCCATGGTATATGAGGTGTTCCGCGTGTACAAGAACAAAACACTTTTCCTGGCTGAGCACCTTGAACGGATGTTCCACTCAATCGAACTGCTTGGATTCGAAAAACCCTATACACTCAGGCAGATGGAAGCGCAACTGTTTGAATTGCTCGGTACGGAACCCGAAAGAATCGGAAATATCAAGATACGATTGAGCTGGTGGCCGGCACCGATTCTGGAGATCGGATATATCCCCCACCGGTATCCCTCCAGGGAAGAGCAAACGAATGGGGTGATCGTCGCCACGTTCCATGCGGTCCGCAATACTCCGAATATCAAAATATGGAATGCCGCCCTTCGCACACGAACCAACCAGGCCATTCGGGAACTCAATGTTTTCGAAGTATTGCTGGTTAACGAGGATGGTCAGATTACCGAAGGAGGCCGGACCAACCATTTTTATGTGAAGGATTCAATCCTCTATACGGCTCCGGTCGTTTCGGTATTGCCCGGGATCACCCGAAAGAAGGTTATCGATGCAGCGAAAATACTGAATATCAGTGTCGTGGAAAAATATCTAAATGAAGATAAGGTTGGTACAGTGGATGAGATGTTTACCTCCGGGACCTCCGCCGGAGTGCAACCCATCGCCGTGGTGAACGGAATCCGCCTGCCGGCAGAGCGCCCGCTAACATTAAGATTACAGGAAGTTTATAACAAAATGGTTGAACAGGAAATAGGACCCGATAATTATGGATGGTAGAAAATATACCCAGGAAGATTTTGACAAGATCACGGATCGCACCGGAACCGACAGCATAAAATGGGACGGTCGCGAAAGAGTTTTTGGCAAGGCAGATGTGGTACCCCTTTGGGTGGCCGACATGGATTTTGAAACACCTGAATTTATCCGGAAACGGATTGCGCGGCGGCTCGAACACCCTATTCTGGGCTACACATACCGGAACGGGGATTTTTCAGGATCATTCTGCAATTGGGTGAAACGCCGGCACGACTGGAATGTCGATCCTTCATGGGTAACCTTTATGCCGGGAGTGGTCGCTGCAGTTTCCGTGGCCGTGCTGGCCTATACCCTACCGGAGGATGAAGTCATCATCCAACCTCCCGTGTATCATCCATTTTATTTTTGTGTGGAGGGCAATGGAAGAAAACTGATACTGAATCACCTGATCCTGAAGGATGGTCGGTTTACCTTCGATCTGGAACTATTGAAGAGTCAGATCACTCCGCGGACACGCATGCTGATCATCTCGAGTCCGCATAATCCGGGTGGTACGGTATGGACCCCGGAAGAACTTACCGGGCTGGTCGAAATCTGCAGGGAACAGGATATCGTAATCGTGTCGGATGAGATTCATTCCGACCTGCTGTTTTCGCCGAATCGTCATACGCCTATCTTAAAGGTGGCAAAAGGTTATGAGCATCGCATCCTTCTGACCATGGCCCCGTCAAAAACATTTAATCTGGCCGGAATGAGCTCATCCATTGTGGTGATCCCGGATCCGGAAGCGCGCAAGAAATATGAAGACCTCGTGCACACCCTTCACGTGGGAATGGGAAATATTTTTGGGATCGAAGCCCTGCAGGCAGCCTATGAAGAGGGAGATCAGTGGCTCGACGAGCTCCTGGTTTATCTGAAAGGAAACTGCCAGTTCATCGGGGATTTTCTTAAAAGGGAACTTCCCCAGATCGGAATGATGGTTCCCGAGGCCACCTACATGACCTGGCTCGACTTCAGCAAGTTCGGAATGAATCAGGACGAGCTGAATACCTTTATCATCGAAAAAGCCGGGCTGGGACTGAACAGCGGAACGCAATTCGGCCAGGGAGGTGAAGGCCGGATGCGGCTCAATTTCGGATGTCCGCGCAGCATTCTTGAACAAGGACTGATTCAGTTAAAAAAGGCCATTGATCAACTTCCTGCCAACTAAACAGACTAATCAAACATGGAAAAGATCGTCGTTACCGGAGGTTCGGGACTAATCGGCCAGGAATTGCTTTCATTGCTGCACCAATCAGGATATGAAGCTATTGCCCTTCGGAGGCCCTATTCAGCCGATTCCTTTGCCAGTGCCACTACGATCATCAACCTGGCCGGTGAAAGCCTTTCGTCCGGTCGCTGGACAAAAGCACGAAAAAAGAGCATTCTTTCCAGCCGCGTGGATACGCTCGGTACTATCAGGGAGCTGGTTTCGAAAAACCCAGGCACCCTGAAAACCATCATATCAGCCTCTGCTGTTGGATATTACGGATCCACCAGCTCCCCTCACATCTATTCTGAAACAGACCCTGCCGGAACCGATTTTCTGGCCCGTGTATGCCGCGAATGGGAACAGGCCGCCGATTCCTTCGAATCTTTGGGTATCCGGGTGGTAAAAGTCAGGATTGGAGTTGTGCTCAGCGAAAAAGGAGGAGCCCTGCCTAAAATGATGCTACCGCTTAAATTCGGAATCTCCGTGCCACTCGGATCCGGAAAACAATGGTTACCCTGGATACATATCGATGATCTTACTCAGATATTCCTGCACCTGATCAGGAACCCGGACCTGCATGGAGCCTTCAATGCGGCCGCTCCGAACCCCGTTACCAGCCGTGATTTCATGAAATATCTGGCAAAAAAGAAACACCGGATCTTTATTCCCATCGGGGTACCCGCCTTTCTGCTCAAAGCCATCTTAGGCGAAATGGCCATCGTCACGCTCGAGGGCTCGAGAGTTTCCCCGGCCAAGCTAATTGATTCGGGGTTCCGCTTCGATCAGCCTTCACTTCATTAATTAATCCGCCGACTGCCAACTGCCTCCTGCCGACTGCCTTATTCAAGCATCCAGTCCAACTGAAGCTTCCCACTCAACCCTGCCCCTTTCCCCTCACTAATATGCTTCAAATCCGAATAAATAGTTCTGCTGATTTTACCTTCGAAGTTCAGGTCCTTCATCGCCTTCCATCTGATCACCAGGTAACAGCCGGTACCGGAACCGGAAAGAACTGGTGCGGAAAACCCATAAAGGACATCCGGTTCATAGGCATAGAGCGGATCCGTGCCGGCCTCAACAGTAAACAGGCGAAAGCCGCCGATCAGACGAATCCGTTTATCGGCCAGAGCAACAATCAGTGAGCAATCGGACGTGGTTCCCATCAGGAGGTTTGTATTGAATCCCTGAAACTGTTGACGGATCCCGGCCCGGAACCGAATTTTTCCCGCGGATTTTGGATCGGAATCGAAAGCCAACTTCCAGGTCAGCTTATCCGGAACCGAAGTCTGGTGATCTTCAAAATCGAGTTGAACCGCCGCTGCCACTGAACAGGCTGTCTTTGACAAGTACTTCCATTGCTGCAGAATGCGGGTCGACGGGTTCGCGAAATGAGGATTGGTACCCGGCCATCGGGCCAGATTGATGTCCATGGAACCCGTTGCTTCCAGCGACCGTCCGGGCGCATACCGCCAGGAGAAGATCACCCGCTGGCCTTCACGCGTCAAGCCGCTGCCGGATTGAAAGAGCGTATACGTGACCGGATAGCCGGCAGTGCATCCGCTATACCGCAAAACAGCAGAGAACCCGTGTGACTCGAACCAGCGGATACCCGCAATCCAGCCAAATCCTCCTGCCGGACTCCAGCCCAGTTCGCTAAAGGCGATTCCGAAACGCAGCCGGTGCTCACCCCAGATTCCGGTGCGGAGGAATTTGCCGAAATCCGGCTGCCAGACTTCTGTCCAGCCCGATTTTACCGCAGGCGGAAACTGAAGCTTCGAACGGATCAGTGTAAATCCAAATTCGGCATTTGCAAGGCGGGTTTTCCAGCTTAACCCGGCCAACCCTTCGTAAAGCCGGTCGCTGCCGGAACCAAACAGGCAGATTTCCGACCTTCCGAAGATCATGCTCCCTGCCAGACCTCTGAAATACCGCCCTGTGGCATTACCTGAATATAATCGCAAGCCTTTACCGGTCCGCTGGAGGGAGGCCGGATTTCCCAATGTTACCCCGAAAACCGGACTGGTTCCAGTTACCACTCCAAAACCCGAGTTAACCTGAAAATCACCGATCACAATTTCCCGGAAACAGCCGCCCGGTTTGATTAGCAATCCCGAACTAACTTTTTGGGGAACACCGGATTCCGGAAGTTTCCAAAGCGTATCGCCGGCATTCCGGTGTATTTGCAGCCGGAATTCCCAAGAGCGTGGAGCGCTGATCCTGAGACGGTACCTCATCGATAACGGTGTGATCAGGTTTCCGGAATCAGGGGCCCAGATCAGGGGAGCGGCGCCGGATGGAACACTGAGCGTAAGAAGGTGCTTCCTGGCAGCCCGTTTTTCAGGGGATTCAACCGCAGCAGTATCCAGGTCCGATAACCACTCCATTGCAAGATCCGGATGAAGACTGACCCCCTCCCAATCCGCCAATTCCAGCCACTCCGCCAACAGCGAATCCGGGTCTGCCACAACCACCTGAGCCGGCAAGGCAGACCTAAAGCATACAAATAGAAATAACCAGATAAGGTATCTCATGTTTTTTTCGTTAATCCATGCTTCTCTGTGCCTATGTGGACCGTGTATTAAAGACTTTTGCACAGGGGGAAAAGAGGCACAGAGAAGAACAACTATTTTCGAAATCTCCTATACGCCGAAACATGATAACTCTGTGCCTCTGTGTTCTCTGTGCGCCCTGTGTAATAACTCCTCACCCACCTCCACTCACCAGAAACACCGGACTCATCCCCAGCCCGTTTTTCTGCTCGAACCAACCTTGTAACCGGTATCCTTTTAGGTTCCATACTACCCCCAGCCGGAACCCCAACGGCAAAACATCCAGCATGGTGGTTATTCCGAGCTGGTCATTAAAGGCTACCCGTGTTCCTGCCGTGACCGGACCGAATTGGTAAGGGCTCATCCGGAACCCTGCTGAAAGTCCGATCAGGCGGCCGGGTTCATGAAAAAGAAAAAATTGCATGGCCGGATCCCCTTTGAGAATGGTGGCCGGCGAAATCCATCCGGTGAAATCGAATAAATTGATTTGCAGCGTAACCGTTTCACTGACCCACCACTCGACAAATAAGTTCCCTCCCGGCCTGAACCCGGGCGGTCGATCTTTCAGACCGATCAACGAGAATCTTAGCTGCAGCAGTGCGCTAATATCCTTGAATTTCCGGTAGTGGGAAAAGTAAAGATGATACCAAGTGAATCCGGGTATTCCATCACGACAGAGGAGTGCCGATGTTTCACCTGCCAGGGAGCAATATCGAATGGTTATTCCGGATGCGTTCCAATTGGATGTGCCGTAATATTGACGGGAGAACAGGGACCAGCCGATCCCGGTGGATGGATTAGCTTTGACGGGCCAGACGGGCATTCTCATGGCGATCGCCGCAGATTGCTGCCCGTTCAGCTGCGAACAGAGTACAACCGATAAAACTATGGTAAAACAAATCAGGCGCATCTTTCCGTTTTACCGGATATAGATGCGCCTGAACCGTTGAAATGGAAAAATTTTCGAAATTAATTCGTTTTAAATTTAAAGGAGACCTCCTTCAGCGATTCATTGGCCTTGACAACCTTTTTCGCCAATCCGGCTTTAAAGTTCACCAGCTTAGCCTGTAAACCTGCATCTCCTGTGGCCAGCATCTGAACGGCAAGTATGCCGGCATTTCTTGCCCCGTTTAAGGCTACTGTGGCCACGGGAATTCCGGCCGGCATCTGTAGAATCGACAAAATAGAATCCCACCCGTCGATCGAGTTTGATGATTTGATTGGCACTCCGATTACCGGACAGATCGTCATGGCAGCTACCACTCCCGGCAAATGCGCAGCCCCCCCGGCACCGGCAATGATGACACGCACCCCACGATCAAAAGCACCTTTGGCAAAATCAGCCACTAAATCCGGTGTCCGGTGGGCCGATAACGCATGAATCTCAAAAGGAATTTCGAACTCGTCAAACAGCTTCGCGGCGTCTTCCATAACCGACAGATCCGACGTGCTGCCCATGATGATACTGACTACTGGCTTCATTCATTCAGGATTAATGATTACCTTCGCAAGATAGGAAAAACAGCCAATTCAGAAACCATGGAAACCCTTAAAGTTCTAGATAAAACCTTTGTAAGCTTCATTCCACATCTCCAGATACAGCAAACAATTGCACGCATGGCAGCTGATCTTGACCGGGAACTTTTTGACAGTGATCCGCTCTTTCTGGCGGTTCTCAATGGCTCTTTCATTTTTGCCGCCGATCTGTTCAAGCAGATCAAAATGCCCGCACGCATCAGTTTTGTAAAAATGGCATCTTACCTCGGAACCGGCTCAACCGGAAAGGTTCATCAGCTGATTGGGTTGCAGGAATCCGTCACCGGAAAGAATATCGTTATTATTGAAGATATTATTGATTCCGGTCTCACGCTGACTAAATTGCTCGAGCACCTGCACACCTTTCAACCGGCTTCCATCCGCATTGCTACACTGCTATTCAAACCGGATGCCTTTAAGGCGGATTTTAAAATCGATTATATCGGCATTGAAATACCCAACAATTTTGTGGTTGGCTATGGACTCGATTATGATGGCTATGGAAGAAACAGCAAAGATATTTACACCTTATAACCCAAAAAATCAATTGCAAATACATGTAACTTGCAATTGTCAAAACAGTTACACATGATTCACATTATCCTTTTCGGTCCTCCGGGTGCAGGAAAAGGCACTCAGGCCCAAGTTTTAGTAGAACACTTTAATTTTATGCATCTTTCGACAGGGGATTTGCTGAGGGCAGAGATTGCCGACAAAACGGACCTGGGGTTGAAAGCCAAACTGTTTATCGATGCCGGGGAACTGGTACCGGATGAAACAGTGATCGGGATGATCGACCATCGGCTTCATGAAATATGTACGGTACCCGGCGTAATCTATGATGGATTTCCGCGCACGGTTGCACAGGCTGTGGAATTGGATAAGATGCTCATCTCATGCAAGGAAGGTATCACAGCACTGATTTCGCTCGAAGTGCCGCATACAGAACTAATCAAAAGGCTGCTGATCCGGGGAGAATCATCGGGGCGCACCGACGATGCTGATATTGCTACCATTGAAAACCGCATTTCAGTATATGAGGAAAAAACACAACCCTTGATCGATTATTACACCCAGCTGGGCAAATATCATCCGATCAAGGGAACTGGAACCATTGAAGAGATCGCTGAAAGGCTGATTAGCGAAGTAAAGAAGCTTTAAACTCTAATCAGCACATCAGCACATCAATTAATCCACTTAGCTAATATGTCAACCGTCAGTTTCATCGATTACGTTAAAATCTTCACCCGCTCCGGAAAGGGCGGCGCAGGATCCGCACACCTCAAGCGTATAAAATACAACGCCAAGGCCGGTCCGGATGGAGGCGACGGGGGACGCGGAGGACATGTGATCCTCCGGGCCGACCGCCAGATGTGGACGCTTTTGCATCTGAAGTACAATCGCCACGTTTTCGCTGAAGACGGAACGGATGGCAGCAAGGAAATGAGAACCGGGGCCCAGGGGAATGATGTATATATCGATGTTCCACTCGGCACGATAGCACGGGATGGGGAAACCGGAGAACTACTGATGGAAATCACCGAGATCGGCGAAGAAAAGATTCTCGTGAAAGGAGGCCGGGGCGGATTGGGCAATGTGAACTTTAAATCGTCAACCAACCAGACCCCCCGTTATGCTCAACCCGGAGAACCCCAAATTGAAACCGCAGTCATCCTGGAACTGAAAATCCTTGCCGATGTCGGATTGGTTGGCTTCCCGAATGCGGGTAAATCTACCCTGCTTTCGGTTGTTTCTGCTGCAAAACCCAAGATCGGTGACTACGCCTTTACTACCCTTACTCCAAACCTGGGCATCGTGGAATACCGCGATAACCGGTCGTTTGTGATGGCAGATATTCCCGGAATCATCGAAGGAGCCCACGAAGGCAAAGGTTTGGGATTGAGATTTTTACGACATATTGAACGAAATCCCGTACTCTTATTCATCGTTCCGGCCGATAGTAAGAATATCCGCCAGGAATTTGATATCCTGCTCAATGAGCTTCAACAGTTCAATCCCGAACTACTCGACAAAAAAAGAGTTCTCGGCATTTCGAAATCAGATATGCTTGACCCTGAACTAATTGCTGAAATAAAGAAAGATCTTCCGGATGTGCCATTTGTTTTCTTCTCTTCGTTAACCCATACCAACCTCGACAAACTGAAGGACCTGGTATGGCAGATGCTCCAAAGTGATTTGCCATGATTGACAACCTGATAAATCTGGATAAAAAAGTATTTCTCACCCTAAACCATTTCGCCAGCACCGGTGCAGATCCTTTCATGCGGTTCCTCAGTGGACCGGTACCCTGGATCATCTTTATCATCGGATGCCTCTACCTTTTCTGGGTTTCACCCCAAAAAGACTATCCAAACCGTTACCTGATATTGGTTGCCAGCCTGATACTGGCCTACGTGGTTAGCGAACAATCTTCCGTCCATCTTTTCAAGGAGGTGTTCATGCGGCTCAGACCCTGCCATGAACCTTCCCTCGCCGGCCAGGTCCGCCTGGTCGCCCATGGCTGCGGCGGACAGTATGGATTTGTATCCACCCATTCTGCCAATGCGTTCAACCTCGCTATGCTTTCGGCGCTGATCATGAAAAGAAGATGGTTCACCATCAGCGTTTTTGCGTGGGCAATTCTGATTGCCTACAGCCGGATATATGTCGGCGTGCACTATCCGGGCGATGTACTCGGCGGTGCCATCCTGGGCTTGACCATCGGCTACGTGGCCTATTTTATCACTTGGCGTGTGGCCCGAAAATGGCGGGAGGAAGTGAAAGTTTAGGAGTTTAGGAGTTTAGGAGTTTATTATCAGTAATTTAATACAATATGAGTTTATTGCGTACGGTTCGTGTGACAACCATCCCTAAAGACGAGGAGATGGAATCCTACGTCAGCCAGATCATTAATTATGACCGCACCGGAAATGAGATTTCACGGCATGAGTTTCAGGAGACCGGGGAATTTGAGTCGAAGGTGGAGTCGGAGTTCAACGCGAATAATGATGTACTGGAAGTTACCACCTACCTTGACGAACAGGAAATTGCGGAACGGAAAGTGTATGACCGGTCCGATGACGGACGGATTGAAAAAGTAAATATAGAGTTCACCGATGGCTCCATATCGATTCAAACGATCGAAAGAGATGAGGTGAATCACACGGAAAACTGGATCGAGCGCGACGAGGAAGGTGAATTGGAGTCGCGCGAGTTCCTGAAGTTTAACGAAAACGGCAAGGTTATTCTGAAGGAAACCTATGATTTTAACGACAAGCTCACGGAAGCCTTTGAATATGAATACTATCCTGGCGGAGATCTCGCTATGCGCAGGCACCTGGATGATCGGCGCAAATTGATTCTGGAAACCGAATATAAATACTCAGAGGCAGGGTTGCTGACATTACGGGTCAGTCGAAACCGACGCGGCGACCTGTCTGATTTTCTGAAAGTTGAATATAATGAAAAGGGCTTGCCTGTAAAACAATCCATTTCAGGCAAATACCATTTCACCTTTGAATATGACGAGAATGGGAATAGTATTGTTGAGGAACAATATACGGGGGACAGCCTGGAAAATCGGACCACATCGGAATACGATGCCAATAACCGGCTGGTGCAGGAAGAACAATTAAAGATGATCCGGCGTTTTGAATACGAGTATTATGAGTAGCGACCCCATGCCCGTATTGTTCATTGGTCATGGCAGTCCCATGAATGCCATCGAAGACAATGAATTCACCCGCGGTTGGAAAGAAATTGGCAAAACGATACCCCGGCCGCAAGCCATATTATGCATCTCGGCACACTGGGAAACCCAGGGCACCTTTGTAACCGCCATGGCAAAACCACCCACCATTCATGATTTTGGCGGATTCCCACAAGCATTATTCAATGTGCAGTACCCAGCCCCCGGGAACCCTGAACTGGCCAGTGAAACCAGTAAAGTGGTACAGAAAACCAAAGTTGGGCTCGATGAAAAATGGGGGCTCGATCATGGTGCCTGGAGTGTGATCAGTAAAATGTACCCGGAATCTGATGTGCCGGTAGTCGAGTTTAGCCTGGATTACCTCCAAGGTCCACAATATCATTACGATCTCGCTCAGGAATTGTCATCCCTGCGCAAGAAGGGAATACTGATCATCGGTAGCGGAAACATGGTGCACAATCTTCGAATGGTAGCCTGGGACAAAATGAATGAACCTGACTACGGTTTCGATTGGGCCATCGAGGCAAATGAAAAAATGAAGCAACTCATTCTGGCTGATGACCATAAATCCCTGATTGATTACAAATCTCAGGGGCGGGCCTTCAACCTAGCCATCCCCACACCGGATCATTACCTGCCCTTATTGTATGCATTGGCACTCAAAGAAAAAAACGAGGGAGT
>JBBQOG010000032.1:0-15502 GCA_038330665.1 Bacteroidales bacterium | reverse complement strand
GCTTGAACAGATGTAATAGAACCTCTTTTAGTAGAAGTGATACGTTCCTGCATGGCCCCCATCTCGGTAGCCAGGGTGGGCTGATATCCCACGGCCGACGGCATACGTCCCAGCAAGGCTGAAACTTCGGAACCGGCCTGGGTGAAACGGAAAATGTTATCCATGAAGAAGAGGATATCCCGGCCACCGGTCTGATCATTTCCATCGCGGAAATATTCGGCCAGTGCCAGTCCCGACAGGGCTACCCGTGCACGGGCACCCGGAGGCTCGTTCATCTGACCGAACACCAGTGCAAGCTTGCTTTCGCGGAGCTTTTTAGGATCCACTTTTGTGAGATCCCATCCACCCTTTAACATGTCTTCGACGAATGCCGGACCATAATCAATGACACCGGATTCAAGCATTTCCCGAAGCAGGTCGTTCCCTTCACGGGTACGTTCGCCCACGCCGGCAAATACAGACAGACCGGAATAGGCCTTGGCAATATTGTTGATGAGTTCAAGGATCAAAACGGTTTTTCCGACTCCTGCGCCTCCGAACAAACCGATTTTTCCTCCTTTGGAGTACGGTTCAATGAGGTCGATCACCTTGATTCCGGTGAACAGTACCTGGTTGTCGGTACTGAGGTCCTGAAACTTTGGTGGCTCCCGGTGAATCGGGTATCCGACTGAATTATCCATAGGTCCGAGACCATCAATCGGCAAACCGGTTACGTTCAGCAAACGTCCCCTTACCTGTTCCCCTACCGGCATCCGGATCGGGCTTCCGGTGGCCCTGACTTCCATATCCCTGGAAAGGCCATCGGTTGAATCCATGGCAATAGTCCGGATGGTATTTTCTCCGATATGCTGCTGGCATTCCACGATCAGCTTCGTTCCGTCTTCACGTAAAATCTCGAGTGCTTCAAAGATTTCGGGCAAGGAGGCTCCGCCAGTGGTAAATTCAACGTCCACTACCGGACCGATTACCTGTAAAACTTTTCCTTTATTTTCAACCATTGCTGCAGGTTTTTATGAAATTCAAAATTATCGTTATTTATCTAATACGGTCCATCAGGTTCCGGGTAAACTTATCAAGCTCAACCTTTCGCTTCTCGTCGACCGGAATTTCCCGGAGGATTTCGAGTGCTCTGTTCGAGTAATAGTGAACCTTTTCGATGGTTATCTGATCTATTTTAAGATCAAAAAATACATTTTTTACGGCATCGATTTTCTCCTGCGGATCAAAGTCTTCGGAGCTGTAATAGTGCTTCAGGATTTCCGTCTGGTTTAGATCCGCAATTTCCCGTGCTTTAATCAGCAGATAGGTTTTTTTGTTTGCCAGGATATCCCCGCCGATATTTTTGCCGAAGGTAACCGGATCTCCAAAGGTGTCAAGAAAGTCATCCTGGAGCTGGAATGCCATGCCGATCATATCACCCAGCTCATATACCCTTGAGGCCCAGTCTTTTCCGGCGCCACCGATCAGGGCACCAATCTGCAGGCTGCCGGCGATCAGTACCGCTGTCTTGAGCCGGATCATCTGCAGGTATTCTGCCACATTTACTTCCGAAATGCGCTCAAAATTAAGATCATACTGCTGACCTTCGCACACTTGCAGGGCAGTGGCATTAAAAACGCTGAGTACCTCGGGAAGGATTTCCCTTTTACACGAGGCGATAAAAATATTGGATTGGATAGCCAGTGCGTCGCCCGAAAGGATCGCCCTGTTTACGTCCCATTTGATATGGACGGTGGGAAGATTCCTGCGCATGAAGGCTTTATCCATGATATCGTCATGCAGCAGGGTGAAATTATGGAACATTTCGATTCCCAGAGCGGGCAGTACGGACTGCTGGATGTCGTCAGAAAAGAGCTGGCAACCCATCAGTACAAATACGGGCCTCAGGCGCTTACCCCCGTTGGAAAGGGCATACCACATCGGTTCATACAGCTCACGGGGCTCCAGTATCCGGTATTGTGCCCGGATCTCCTCATCGATCATCAGCTGCAGGTCATCTATCGTTTTCATTCGCCGGTTTTGAGCATGGTTAATTTTTTCTTCGCTTTATCCCGCTGTATTCCCATTAAAAGGATGGAGGGAACCAGCAGTAGGTTGGAAATCACGGCAATCAGCAGTGTGATGCTGATCAGGAATCCCATGGCCTTGGTACCGCCGAATTCTGACACCACAAAAATTCCAAAGCCAACGAACAGCACCGATACGGTATAGATCACACTAACCCCTACCTCCTTGAGGGTTTTGATCACCGCCTCCTCCGGATCCATACCGGGGCACGAAAGCTGCTGGCGGTATTTCGAAAGGAAATGAATGGCCGTATCCACTGCGATTCCATAGGTGACACTGAAGACGAGCAATGTGGAAGGCTTTATGGATATCGAAAAGTAGCCCATCAGTCCGGCTGTAAAAAGCAGCGGCAGCAGGTTCCCGAATACGGAAACTGCAATCATCCGCGGGCTCCGGTACATGTAAGCCATGAACAGGGAGATCAGCAGAATGGCCAGAACAAGGCTCTGTATCAGGTTCTTGATCAGATATTCGGTTCCCAGCGTATATTTCAGTGCGGAACCGGTTAGAATGGTTTTATAATCACCCGGTGGGAACAAGGTGTCCAGTTTGGCCTGCAGGTTGTTTTGAATTTCAACCATCCGGTTAGTACCCACGTCCGCTATCCGGAAATTCACCCGGACCACCTGCCTGGCAGAATCTACAAATGAATTCACCAGCTTATTCCCCTGGATGGTACCGGACAGGTAAGGCATCAGGAAGGCTCTTTCCTGGGCTCCCGGAAGCCGGTAATACTTGTCGTTTCCATTGAAGTAGGCCTGCATGGCTACCTTGATTCCGTCGACCAAACTGAAGGACCGGCCGAGGTCGGGATATTTTTTTGCATACTCCTGGAAACTTTCCACCCTCTTTAAGAAAGACTGGTTGAAAACCCCGTTAGGTTTTTTCGTGTCGATGGCGACCTCCATCGGGAGAACCCCTTTAATCGCTCTCTCAAAGAATAACTGGTCCTGGTACAACGGGTTCTTCTTGGGTATATCGTCCAGAATCAATCCGGTGGATTTCATTTTTGTGATCCCGAAAATAGCTGAAGCCATGATCATAAATACAAAAAAATAGATCCAGTTTTTCCGGAACCGGACCCCGTATACCAGCTGATCGGCTATCTTGTTGACTACCTTATTATCGAGATGTCGGATGTGTTTATCCGAGGGCGGAGGCAGGAACGAAAATACGATCGGGATCAGGGTGAGGCACAGCATGTAAAGGATCATAATATTCACCGAGGCGATCAGTCCGAATGACCGGAGCATTTCATTATCAATCACCATAAAGGTGGCAAACCCGGCGGCCGTGGTAAGATTGGTCATAAAGATCTCGGATCCCACCTTTTGAATCACGCGCTGTAAAGCCTTCACCTTGTTCTGGTGGTGCCGGTATTCACCGTGATACTTATTTAAAAGAAAGATGTTGTTCGGGATTCCGATCACAATGAGCAGGGCGGGGACCATGCCGGTTAAGGCGGTAATCTTCCAACCCATCAGTGATACCATGCCCAGTGCCCAGACCACTCCGATCCCCACGATGAGAATGGAGAAAAACACGGCTCGGGCCGAACGGAAAAAGAACAGGAGTATCAGGGTGGTGGCTGCTGCCGCCAGGAGCAGGAATTTGATGAATTCCAGCTTGATGATTTCAGAGAGGACCGTGCGCACATAGGGCAATCCCGAATAGTGGATGGCCAGGTTATTTTCCGCCCCGAATTTTTGGGCAAGCACCTTCATTTTTTTTACGATGAACATCCGGGCGATGGTATTCAGATGATTTTCGTCCATTGTCATCACCATCATGTACGTGTGCGCAGAGTCGGAATAAACGAGGTCCTTATAAATGGGCAGGTCCCGGAATTTTTTAACCAGGCTGTCGAGCTGAACCTGGTTTTCTATTTTATCCGGGAAAACGTTATACAGTTCAAAAGTCTTCTTTTCATCATTCTTCCGCAGGTTAATCGCCTCATAAACCGATAAAACACTGCTGATGCCCTCAATATTCCGGATGGACCCTTTGAGATTGATAAAGGCATTGTATTTCTGCATGGTAAAGAATTCGGGGTCCTGGAAGCCCAGCACAAAAAGGCCGCCTTCCTCGCCGAATACCTCATTAAATTGGAGGAGCTTGATGGAAACGCTGTCGGTTTCGGGAAGCATCCCCGAATAACCGTAATCGATGGTGAGTTTGGGAAGCTGCCAGGCCATGAACAGGGTAATCACGCCAATTCCGATGGCAATGCCTATCCTGTTTCTGAGAATCATACCGGCAATCTTAGCCCAAAACATTTTCTTTATCTTATTTAAGGGTCCGGATTCCCAGCTCGGTCAGCTTTTGCTTGAGGGTTTCCGGATTTCTCGGTTTAGCAATTACGGTTCGGGTACGGTCGACGAGGATCATGGTGGGGGTGGCCCTGATCCCATAATCATAGGCGATAGAGCAATCCCAGCCTTTCAGTTCGGACCAGTTTATCCACAAGAGTCCATATTTCTTAATGGCATCCTGCCAATCCTTTTTACTGGTATCGACCGATATGGCCACTACCTCAAGGTCCTTTCGGGAATATTCCTGATAAACACGGTTCAGGTCCGGAAGCATATCGTTGCAATGCGGGCACCAGCTGGCCCAGAAAATGATCAGAACATAACGGGAAGGGATTTCCGACATCACCAGAGCACCCCCGTTATCCCTGGGTATCACAATTTCGGGTACCTGCTTGCCCGGGGCCGTTTTCTGATAAGCTTCCACCAGCTCTTTGAATCCGCTTTTTTTGCTGTCGTCTGTACAGGAGGCCTGAGCCAGGTAATTCTCGGTCAGGTAAGTGAAAAAATCATCCAGGTCGCTGCGTTCGGCCCATTGGGCGATATCCTCGAGCAAAAACTGCGAAAGGACCTCATTCACGGAAACGGCCGACATCAGCTTGTCGAGTCCCTGTTTCATGGCCGCTTCGCGGGTTGCAGGCGGATAGGCACGCGGGTACAGCGTGAAGAAGGTGCGAACCTTGTTCACGAGGGCCGGACTGTACATCTGGCTGGTATCCTTAAAGTTCACCTCATCCCAGAAGTGATCGAGCACATATTTCATTTCGTCTTTTGGGTCAATTCCGGCCGGAACCCTGGGCGACAGCTCCATTTTCAAGAAGTTGGAAACGTAGGTATCCGGATTCTTTTCGGCGATTTCACGCGTGATCTTTTCAGGGTCGGCATTCCGTACTTTTTTTAATTCGTTCAGAACCGCCTGGTGGAAAGGATCGGACGCGGGATATAACACCGCGATTCGCTGGAGCAGATCGCCTTTGCGCTGAATTTCGAGAAAATAGTGCATGTAATCGTTCAGCAGCTTGTTTTCCTTTGATTCGTAAACTTTCAGGCTATCAATAATGGAAGAGAAACTGGTTCTCATCCGGATCTGTTCACGGTTGAAAATTATATCCCAGAATTGTTCCGGACCCACTACAATGCGGTACAGTCCCGGATGGGCCTTTGCCGGAAGGGTAAAAGAAAAACTGCCATCAGCGGCAGCTTTGGCAGAATCGACCATATTACGGTTCATTCCCACATAATCAAAAAGATAAGCTTTTTTTGTGGGCATGGAATCCACCCGGACCTGGATGGAATATTGCGCTGGCAGGCTGATCTGGAAAATGAGAAAAAGTAGGAGGATACCGGCTTGTTTCATTTTCATCCAGACTTAAGATTTCAATGATTCTGCCCCGGCGACAATTTCGATCAGTTCGTTGGTAATGTTAGCCTGTCTTGCCCTGTTATAATCCAATGTCAGATTTTTAATCATATCGGTTGCGTTATCCGTTGCCTGATGCATGGCGGTCATCCTGGCTCCGTGTTCCGAGGCTATGGAATCCAGTAATGCTTTAAACAACTGTACTTTCAGCGCTTCCGGAATAAGGGTTCTGACCAGATTCTCGAGGTCTGGCTCAAAAATAAAGAATGGCTGTTTTGATGACTCCTCGCTACCGCCGCCCGGTTTCACGGGTAAAAATTGCTCGATGATCAGCTTTTGCGTGGCAGCATTTTTGAACTGATTATATATCAAATCGATACGATCGTAAGTCTTGTCGGTAAACTGCTGGATCAGTGTTTCGGCCAGGGTTTCCGTTTTGGCAAAGGCGGGTTTTTCAAGCAGTTCATTCAGGAAGGGCCAAACGCCCCAACCCTTGCTTTTCAGGATTTCGCCCCCTTTTTTCCCGATGAACAACAGGTCGACCTGCTTTTTTTGTTTCTGGGTGGGATATTCATTGGTGATCCATTCCATGGTTGCCTTAGTGACATTGGAATTGAATCCCCCGCAGAGGCCCCGGTTGGCAGTGACCGCGATCACCAGCACCTTTTCGGGTTCGCGCTGATCGGTAAGCGGGCTGACATTATTATCGTTAACCGATCCGCTCACCTGCTGTATCACCTCATGTAACTTAGAGGCATAAGGCCGGATCTGGGTAATTGCATCCTGGGCTCTTTTCAGCTTGGCTGCAGAAACCATTTTCATGGCACTGGTAATCTGCCGGGTTGATTTAACCGAGGAGATCCGCTGCCTTATTTCCTTTAGATTGGCCATCCGGGTTGATAAACTTTAATTTTCTTGGCTTTAAGTCCTGTATTTGCCGGTCATATCGGATACTACACTGATAAGCAGGGTTTCGGTAGCTTCCGTGATCCGGCCTTCTTTCAGTTCCTCCATGGTTGAAGGGTACTTCATCTTGATGAACTGAAGGAAGTCCGCTTCAAATTCACGAATTTTTTTCACCGGCACATCGGAAAGCAATCCCCGGGTTCCGCAGAAAAGAATGGCTATTTGTTCCTCAACCGCATAAGGATTGTGAAGGTTCTGTTTCAGGATTTCCACGTTGCGGGCGCCTTTACCCAGGACATTCAAGGTGGCGGCATCAAGGTCGGAACCGAATTTTGAGAACGCTTCCAGTTCACGGTATTGTGCCTGGTCGAGTTTCAAGGTACCGGCAACTTTTTTCATGGCTTTGATCTGGGCGGCTCCCCCCACACGCGACACGGAGATCCCTACGTTGATAGCCGGCCGTATACCGGCATTAAACAAACCGGATTCGAGAAAAATCTGACCATCGGTAATGGAGATCACGTTAGTTGGGATATAGGCGGAGACGTCACCGGCCTGTGTTTCGATGATCGGTAGTGCAGTCAGAGATCCTCCTCCTTTAACCATCGGTCGCAGTGCTTCCGGCAGATCGTTCATGCTTTCGGCCACTTTTTGGTTATCGATTATTTTGGCGGCCCGTTCGAGCAATCTGGAGTGGAGATAAAATACATCGCCCGGATAGGCTTCGCGGCCCGGTGGGCGGCGGAGCAGCAGGGAAACTTCACGGTAAGAAACGGCCTGCTTGGATAAATCATCATATACGATCAGTGCATCCCGACCGGTATCCCGAAAAAATTCACCAATGGAAGCTCCTGCAAAGGGTGCATAAAACTGAAGAGCTGCGGGATCACTTGCGGTAGCCATCACAATGACTGTATACGGCATAGCGCCATGTTCTTCCAGTGTTTTGGCAATCTGAGCAACCGTCGAACCTTTCTGGCCAATCGCTACATAGATGCAGTATACCGGTTTCCCGTTCTCAAATCCCTCACGCTGATTAATAATCGTATCTATCGCAATGGCGGTTTTACCGGTTTGACGGTCACCGATGATCAGTTCGCGCTGGCCCCGGCCGATCGGGATCATGGCATCTATGGCCTTAATCCCGGTCTGGAGGGGTTGATTAACCCCCTGGCGGAAGATGACGCCGGGAGCCTTTCTTTCCAGAGGCAGGTCGATCAGCTTGCCGGTGATGGGACCTTTACCGTCGAGCGGTTCCCCGATCGTGTTGATCACCCGACCCAGCAGCCCTTCGCCTACCGGAATGGAGGCAATCCTGCGGGTACGCTTCACATGGGTACCCTCACCGATTCCAACGGTTGGCCCCAGTAATACGGTACCGACATTATCCTCTTCAAGGTTCAGGACGATGCCCATCACCCCGTTTTCGAACTCAACCAATTCGTTGCTCTGGACATTCGAAAGTCCATAAATACGGGCAATTCCGTCGCCAACCTGCAAAACAGTTCCAACTTCTTCAAAGCTTGCATCGAGCTTTAATCCCTCCAGTTGCTGCCTCAGAATCTGCGATATTTCCGCCGGTTTAATGCTTGCCATGGTTAATTATTTCTTTGATTCTCTTAATTCCTGTCTGATTCTATTCAATTTCGACTGCACACTGGCATCCAGCTGCTGGTCTTCGAGAGTCAGAATAAATCCGCCGATTAAGGCTTCATTGGTTTCTGTAATCATTTCAATCCGCTTGTGGCTCGATTTTTCGAGTTGTTTTTTCAATCCCTCGAGGAAGGCAACATCCACCTGGATGGCGGATTCCACCCGGGCATCCAGTATGCCCTGATCGGCTTTGTACAATTCCATGAACATCCGGCAGGTAGAAGCCAGATTCCCTTCCCGCCGGTGGCGGATCAGCAGCAGCAAAAACTCCAGGGTTACCGGTTCGATCGCACCCGTGAGGGCTTTCCTGGCCATCACGGCCTTTTGGGAGCCCATGATCACCGGACTTTCCAGCAGCCATTTAAATTCCGCTGAGGATTGAAGCAATCCGGTGAGTTTGGCCAGATCCCGTGTAACCGGTTCTACCAAATTCTGCTCCTTCACCAATTGAAAAAGAGCCCGTGCGTATCTGGAGGCTAAGCGGCTATCGTTCATAGAACTAATTCAATTTCATATCGGTAAGTTGATCTTTGATCAGGCTCTCCTGACGTGTTCGATCGGTCAGCTCCCTTTTCAGGATTTTTTCCGCAATGTCAACTGACAAGGAGGCCACCTGTTGCCTGATTTCATTGATCGCCGCCAGTTTTTCGCTTTCGATCTGGCGCTGGGCAAGTTCGAGCAAACGTGCATTTTCCTTTGCGGCTTCGTCACGTGCAGTAGCGATCAATTGTTCCCTGATCTGCCTGGCTTCGGCGATCAGAAGATCGCGTTCAACATGGGCCTCCTGCATCATTTTTTCATGATCGGATTTCAGGCGGGTTAAGCCTTCCCGAGCATCGTTAGCCGACTGAAGTGCCTTTTCTATGGATTGTTCACGCTCCTTGAGCATGTTCAGAACCGGTCCCCAGGCAAATTTCCGCAGAATAAAAAACACGACGGAAAAAGCCAGAACCATCCAGAAAATTGTTCCGTAATCCGGTGATACTAGTCCCATACTTATAACTATAATCAGCCACAGACCCGGTTAACCGGGAGGCAGCCCTATTTAACAAGAAATACAATCAACAAACAGACGATCATAGCGAAGAAGCAAGCTCCTTCCACGAGAGCGGCAGCCACGATCATATTCGTCCGGATGTCTCCAACTGATTCCGGCTGGCGTGCGATGGCTTCCATAGCACCTTTACCAATCTGTCCGATACCGATCCCTGCGCCCACTCCGGCCAATCCGGAACCAATAGCAGCACCCATCGAGGCCAGCGGGGCCATTGATGCCACTGTAGCCTGTAAAATAAACACGATAAAGCTTAACATACGTTTGAAGTATTAGATGTTAATAATAATCTCAATGACTGCTCTCCTT
This sequence comes from Bacteroidales bacterium, assembly GCA_038330665.1. Lineage (GTDB taxonomy): Bacteria > Bacteroidota > Bacteroidia > Bacteroidales > UBA12481 > UBA12481. The sequence continues at coordinate 5,844 of JBBQOG010000032.1, read as the reverse complement.
GGCCATACCGAAATAGATGGCCGAAAGAAGGGTGAAAACATAAGCCTGTATAAAGCAAACCAGCAATTCGAGCATGGTCATGAACACATAAAACAGCACAGAAACCACCGACGAGCCGTAGCCGGCAATCCAGTGGATCTGTCCGAAGATAAAGATCATGACGATGAAGCTCAGGGCGATGAAATGCCCGGCCATAATATTGGCAAAGAGCCGGATGCACAGAACCAGCGGTTTGGTAAATACCCCGAGCAGTTCAATAAACGGCATCAGGGGAATCGGAAACTTCAGCCACCAGGGAACTCCGGGGGCATTGAATATATGTTTCCAAAAGTGCCGGTTCGTACTGAAAAGGGTGACCCCGAAGGTAAACAGTGCCAATAATCCGGTAATCGCCACGTTGCCGGTAACATTGGCCCCTCCCGGAGGAATGGGAATAATCCCCATCAGGTTGTTGATCAGGATAAAAAAGAAAATGGTAAGCAAATAGGGCATGTATCGTTCGTAGCGGTGTGACCCGATTGAAGGGATCGCAATATCGTCTCTCACAAATACGATTACCGGCTCCATGAGGGCCTGCAAACCGGTGGGTGCCTTATTGGGGTTTTTTACATATTTCCGTGCCATGGGAAGGAAAATCAATAAGATCAGCAAAAAGCTGACCAGCATGGCGGCCACGGTTTTGGTGATGGAAAAATCGAAGGGCAGTGGAGCCTCTTCATCGATGGAGCCATCCGGTTTGGCAAGGACAATCTTGCCCTCGTGCGGACCCTCTTCAGCCAGGAGATAGCCTTTGTAGGCTTCGGTTCCATGGTGAAATTTCGAGGAAAGGAAAATGGAAAGGCCTTTTTCGCGGGTATATACAATGACCGGAAGGGGTATGGAAATGTGCGTCTGGCCCACTTTCATAATGTGCCATTCATGCGAATCCATCACGTGCTCCATGATAAATTTCCCGGCATCAAACTCCTTGGGAGCCTCGGTATGTTCTTTTGTTTCCGTCAGGCTTTCCGGATTTCCAGCCGACAAGCGGCCCACCGATGCAAACATCAGAAGCAGAATCCAGGGTAAAAAAATCCTTCTCTTCATACCGGTACAATTTCGCGAGAGGCCAAAAGTAAAAAAATTTATCGATCTAACTGTTTGCGCGATTGCTTGTTCAGTGATCGAACTTCAAATAACATGTAAACCAGATACATAACAAAAGTTGCTCCCAGGAAGGGAATGGCGTGATCCTTGTGCAGGGTGAGATATATCACCATAAAAGTTGCCAGAATCAATATTTTCAGCCCTTTATATATATTAAAGGCCGCCGCGAACTTGCTGAACTTCTTGTCCAGCAGTCCGGATAGAACCACATGACCGGATATGGTGATCGCCAGGAGCAGGGCCAGCATGATCGGAAGAACCCGGGGGTATTGTCCCGGGAAAACGTATACAAACCCGATCCAACCCAGTGCAATGAGGCCTACGGTGACGAGGGTGAGTTCCAGCCAGTATTTGGTGTCCACATTCTTCATAATCAAAAGTCCTTTATCAATAAATATAAGGAAATAAATAAACCGCCGGCTGAGAGAAGCAGGGTGAATAACGGAAAGCCGGTATGAATCCACTTATCGAGTTGCCAGCCAATAAAAAAAGCGGTCATAACGACCGCAATCAGTTTAAAAGCCAGATTGGAATAACGGGCATAATCACTTAGCATCCGCTTTTCCTTTTCCAGTTTATTTGGGGAGGACGACTTCTTTCCGTTTCGCATCGGTATCAGTGTCCATCCGGCAGGTACCGGAGAATATGGCGCCCGGTTCAATTGCGAGTTTACGGGTGATGATCTGACCATTAATCCGTGCGGTGGATTTAAGGCTCACCAGATCGACCGCATGGATGTTGCCGGTGATCTGACCGGAAACTTCAATCGTTTGGCAAATGATGTCCCCAAGAATTTGTCCGGATGCTCCGATCACAACCTTTCCCTTGATATCCATTTTACCCTGAAGCTGGCCATCGAGCCGTATACCGGAGTTCGATTCAACGTCTCCTTTAACCTGTGTTCCGGCAGAGATCAGGTTGATTGCATTAGTGGTTTCAATTTCTTTTGCCATGATCGCTAATTATTTTCAGGTAAATGTAGAAAAAACCGGACAGCCCGCAAAGTTTTAGGCCGGGTCGTAGGCCCAGGTCAGGTAGAGCGCACCCCAGGTAAACCCACCGCCAAAAGCGGTTAGCACAAGCTGGTCACCTTTTCTGAGCTGGTGGGCATATTCCGACAAAACGAGCGGAATAGTGGCGGAAGTGGTATTTCCGTATTTCTGAATGTTGACCATCACGCGGGAAGGATCGAGTCCCATCCTGCGACCCACCGCTTCGATGATGCGAAGGTTAGCCTGGTGAGGCACGAGCCAGAGTTTATCCGCAGGAAGGCCATGTTTTTCCATCATTTCCACGGAGATATCCGCCATTTTGGAAACCGCCATTTTAAATACCGGCTGTCCGTCCTGGAACAGATAATGCTCGCGGGCGTCCACTGTTTCGTGTGAGGCCGGTTTCACGGAACCACCTGCTTTGAGGTACAGGTATTTTCTTCCCGAACCGTCGGTGCGGAGGATATGATCCTGAATGCCATATTCGGTATTGGGTTCAAGCAACACCACGCCGGCTCCATCGCCAAAAAGCGGGCAGGTATTCCGGTCGGTATAGTCGGTGATAGTCGACATTTTGTCGGCACCAATGCATAAAACCTTTTTGACACTGCCGGTTTCGATGAATTTCGAAGCCACGGCCAGCATATATACAAAACCCGAACATGCGGCAGAAATATCGAAACTGAAAGCATTCTTAATGCCTGCCTTATCGCTGACAATATTTGCGGTGGCAGGGAAAGCCATATCCGGCGTAACAGTCGAACAGATGACCATATCGATGTCATCGGGACTGGTTCCCGTATTTTTCAGGAGCTTTAAAACTGCCGGAACAGCCATGTCGGAAGTTCCGAGGCCCGGCTCCTTCAGAATATGCCTTTCACGGATTCCTGTTCTGGAAACAATCCATTCATCGGAGGTATCCACCATCTTCTCAAGCTCGGCATTAGTCAGGATATCCGGAGGGGTGTAGGCTTCAACCCCTGTTATTGCGGCGTATATCTTTTGCATTATTCGAAGGCTTCTTTAAGTTTTGTAATCAAACCCGATTGGACGAGCTCCCGGTTTTTAATCAACATATTCTTGATGGCGAACGGAGTGGATTTTCCATGTCCGATCAGCACCGGAGAGCCGATGCCAATGATTGGGATTCCGCCAAAATTCTCGTAATTATATTGTTGAAAGAATGGGTTAGACAGTTTGAGCTTCTGGGTCAGGTTGTAAACGGACTCAGCAAGCTTGAGCACCACATTGCCGATAAAACCTTCACAAACCACCACATCGGCCTTGTCGGCAAAGATCTCGTTCCCTTCCACGTTTCCAATGAAATTAAAATCATTGCTGTCTTTCATCATCAGGTAGGCGGCCTTGGTAAGCAAATTTCCCTTTTCCTCTTCCTCGCCAATATTGAGCAATCCAACCTTCGGATGGTCGACGCCGTGAACATGATGGGAATAGAAAGATCCCATGATGGCATATTGGTACATGACATCCGGGCGGGCATCGGGGTTCAGCCCGACATCCAGTAGCAGGGTGTATTCATTTTCCCCTTTAGGTATCGAGACCCCGATGCAGGGCCTGATAATTCCGGGGATGGATTTGATGGTAAACATGGCACCCGCCATCATGGCTCCGGTATTCCCGGCACTGCAAAAGCCATCCAGTCCTCCATCCATGAGCATCTGAAAACCGACACCCATGCTTGAATCTTTCTTTTGGGAAAAAGCTTTCACCGGATGATCGCTCATGCCGATGACTTCTGTTGTAGGCACAATACGAAAATTGCCGGGGTCGAAATTCTCCTCCCGGCAAATGGCTTCGATGGCATCCTTGTCGCCGATCAATACGATATCCACATCAGGAGGCATTTCCAGTTTTGCCAGAATCGCCCCTTTGGTGGTTGAAACGGGAGCATGATCTCCCCCCATGACATCAAGACCGATATTCATCTGATTAAAATCTGATGATTACTGGTCTAAGCGGTGACGTCCTTTTCGATGGCAAGTTTACCACGATAATGTCCGCATTCCGGACAAACACGGTGATACTGAACGGTAGCGCCGCAATTTGAACAGGTAGCCAATTGAGAAGGAGTAGCTTTGTAATGAGTTCTCCGCTTGTTTCTTCTCTGTTTCGATGTTCTGTGCTTAGGATTTGGCATGACAGTAACTATTTATTTTACACTTAATTTCTCTATTAACCCGAGCATCTCGGGATCACAGCCCGGCTTTCCGTCGGGAAGGTCAGGATGCACCTTGCGCATGGGAAGGCTGAGTATTACATACTCGTAAAGGTATTGAGATAAATCGATCTGGTGTTCGCCGTGTTCGAGCCAAACCACATCCAATTCATCATCATTGCTCCCCTCACCGAATTTGCCAAAAAGCTCAAATTCGCCCGATATCTCCTGTTTATAATCCTCCAGGCACCGGTCGCAGGGTAGCAAAACCCACCCGTCGAGCATGAAACTGAACTCCAGCTGGCGGTCATTCTTGATCAATTCCACATTGACCTGCACTTCTGCCTGACTGATTTCACCCTCGGGGTATTGTCCAAAGAACGCATCAACTAGCTCAAATTCAAAGGTATGCTCCCCATTTGAATACGAGCTGAAAGGGATAATATATTCCGAAAAACGTTTCAATCCACTTTCAAAAAATGTCCGGCAAAAGTATAAAACAATATCCGAATAAAAAAAAAGATTTCGAGAACTGTCGGATAATGCGGGAGTTATCTAATCGGGTCTATTTTTTAAGAACGATCCGAAACGTGGTCCCACGGTTTAATTCGGAATTGCGGACGAAGATTTTGCCGTTGTGATAATTCTCGATGATCCTTTTCACCAGCGATAATCCCAGACCCCATCCCCGTGGTTTCGTGGTGTATCCGGGTTGAAAGACGACTTTGTAATTCGACTTTGAAATCCCTTTTCCGGAATCGGAGATATCCAGGTAAACCACCTGATTCTGGTCTTTCACATTGATATGAATTTGGCCGGACCCGTCCATGGCATCAATGGCATTTTTGCAGATGTTTTCCACCACCCATTCAAACAGGGTAAGATTCAGTGGCACATATAACTCATCAAGATCACCGAAGTTCAGGTCAAACCGGACCTTATCCGACACCCGGTTCTGCAGGTAATGAACGGAGTTTTCGAGTACGGCAAGGAGGTTTTCGGGCAACAGTACCGGTGTGGACCCGATTTTAGAGAACCGGTCGGCAATGGTTTCGAGCCGGCGAACATCCTTTTCCACCTCCTGGATGACCGCTGGACCGGCCTCCTCCATTTTCAGCAGTTCCACCCACGCCATCAGCGAGGAGATCGGAGTACCCAGCTGATGGGCAGTTTCTTTCGACATCCCTACCCAAACCTGATTCTGCTCGGCCTGACGGGTAGAGCTGAATCCGAAATACGCGAGAAAGATAAACAGGAAAATCACGGATAGCTGAATGATCGGGTAGAGCTGAATGCGGGTCAGGATATAGGAGTCCTTATAATAAAGGAACTGCTTGGAACCGGGCATTTCGATCAGGATGGGCTCGTGCTGGGCCTTCATCTTTGACAGCTGGCGGGCCAGGTATTTATTGCTTTTTGAACCCAGTGCATTCAGGTTCATGGCTCCGTTCACCGGTTGGTTCTTCTCGTCGTATAATTTGAGGTTTCGTGCGTTGACAATATTCCCGCTTTCATTCACGCTGATAACCG
>JBBQOG010000031.1:0-15591 GCA_038330665.1 Bacteroidales bacterium | reverse complement strand
ACGATCAAGTCGATCTGTGTGAAACAACAGGATAAGACCCGGTCCCTCGATAGTCAATATTTTACCTATAATCCGGATGACCTGCTCACCGATCCGGAAGTAAACCTGATCGTTGAGTTGATCGATGATGCCCAGGCAGCCTATGAAATTGTAAAAACGGCCCTGGTCAATGGTAAATCGGTGGTGTCCGGTAATAAAAACATGCTCGCACATCACCTGAAGGAACTGATCGATCTTCAGCGGGAGCATGGCGTGGCTTTGTTGTATGATGCTTCGGCCTGCGGCAGTATACCTGTCATCCGGAACCTGGAGGAATATTACGATAATGACCTTCTGCAATCCATTACCGGAATCCTGAACGGGTCGTCGAACTTTATCCTGACCCGCATTTTCCAGGACGGCTGGACCTACCAGAAAGCACTGAAACATGCTCAGGACCTCGGTTTTGCAGAAAGCAATCCTTCTTTTGATGTCGATGGGTTCGACAGCATGTTCAAACTGGTTATTCTTGCCCTCCACGGTTTTGGCACGCTGGTCAATCCGGATGAAGTATTTCATTATGGAATCAGTAACGTTTCCGATCATGATATCCAGTATGCCCGTGAAAAGAGTAAGCGGATCAAGCTGGTGGCCCAGGTCAGCAAGGTGAACGGCAAGAAATTCACCCTGTTTGTCCTGCCTAAGCTGGTTAGCAGCGATGAGTATATTTTTAATGTGGAAGAGGAATATAATGGAGTGATCATTGAGGGACAGTTTTACGACAAACAGTTTATGTTCGGGAAGGGTGCCGGCGCATTTCCAACCGGCTCAGCCGTGCTTTCCGATATCACAGCCCGCAAGCATCATTACCGCTACGAATATAAAAAGCTGAATTTTTTCGAATCTCCCCAATACACGCGCGAAATTTCGGTCGAGGTTTATCTCAGATATCATGATCTGGTAGATCTCGGACACTTTGATTTTGAGTCTGTTTCAGAGAAATACACCGGCCCTTCCTACAACTATGTGGTGGGTAAAATAAAACTTGATACCTTGCACCAGATGAAGAACCTCATCAGAAAACTAAATATTTTTATTGCATGGACCGGGAAAATAGATTGATATGATCAAGAACCCTTCCTATATTAAGTTATCAGAAGCCCTTGCTGCTGAAATTCTTATCCTTGACGGAGCCATGGGGACCATGATCCAGAAGCTTGGTCTCTCCGAGGCCGATTACCGTTTCAACGAACTGGAAACACATCCCCTCCCTTTAAAGGGAAATCATGATCTCCTTAGCCTGACGAAGCCCGAGGCACTCTATACCATTCATCGTCAATATATTGATGCGGGTGCACACGTAATCGAAACCAACACGTTTAATTCCAACGCCATATCCCAGGCTGATTATCAAACGGTTCACCTGGTTTCGCGGATGAATCTGGAAGCGGCTAAAATTGCCCGGCGCGCAGCCGGTGAAGAGGTGTTTGTTTTGGGTACCCTGGGGCCCACAAACCGTACGGCTTCGATGTCGCCAAAGGTGGAAGACCCGGGGTATCGTAATATCACTTTTGATGAACTTGCCAATGCATACCGTGAGCAGGCTTCAGCATTGCTTGATGGCGGTGTCGACGGGTTTCTGATTGAAACCATTTTTGACACACTGAATGCAAAAGCAGCCATTTTTGGACTGCAGGAGGAGTTTCAGTCGCGGGGCCAGGAGTGGCCTGTGGTGATTTCAGTAACCATAACGGATGCCAGCGGGCGGACCCTCTCGGGGCAGACTCTTGAAGCATTTTTCTATTCTATCCTTCACGCCAATCCTTTGGTGATCGGTCTCAACTGCGCTCTTGGCGCGGAGGAGCTTTTGCCTTATCTGCGCGAATTGAAAAGATTGGTTTCGTCACGTTCCGTGACCACTGCCGGAAGGATTTTTACTTCTGCCCATCCGAATGCCGGGCTTCCCAACGAGTTGGGCGATTACAATCAGTCCGCGAGGGATATGGCGGGATGGATCCAGAAATTCCTGAATGAAGGATTGGTAAACCTAGTGGGGGGGTGCTGCGGTACCACGCCTGAACATATCGCGGCCATCGCACAAGAAGTTAAGGATTTCGAACTTTCCGGAAATTCCGGGCAAACGGCAGGGACTTTGGCTCCTCCCACTCAGAATTTTACGGTTTTTACCGGGCTCGAACCCCTGGTTATCCGTCCCGAAACCAACTTTGTCAATATTGGAGAACGTACCAATGTGGCGGGTTCAAAGCAATTTGCACGACTCATCCGGGAGAGTAAGTTTGAGGAGGCACTCAGTGTGGCACGCGAACAGATTGAAGGCGGTGCCATGATGATTGATGTGTGCATGGACGATCCGCTCCTGGATGCACCGGAGGTAATGGGCCGCTTTCTCCGGATGGTGGCTACCGACCCCGATATTGCCCGGGTTCCCGTGATGATCGATTCATCCCGTTTTTCGGCCATTCAGGAAGGGCTCAAAAATACGCAGGGCAAATGCGTGGTTAACTCCATCAGCCTGAAAGCGGGTGATGAAGTGTTCCTTGAGCAGGCCCGCTTTGTCAGGCGGTTTGGGGCGGCAGTAGTGGTCATGCTATTCGACGAATCCGGTCAGGCCGACACCTATGAACGGAAAATTGCCATAGCGCGCCGATCCTATGACCTGCTGGTTAATGAAGTTGATTTCCCACCCGAAGATATTATTATAGATCCTAACGTTCTGGCGCTCGCTACCGGAATGGAAGAGCACAACCGCTACGGGCTGGCTTATATTGAGGCTACCCGCTGGATCAAGCAGAACCTCCCGGGGGTAAAAGTGTCAGGGGGAGTAAGTAACCTCTCTTTTGCCTTCCGCGGACGTGAAAGTATCCGGCAGGCCATGCATGCCGTCTTTTTGTATCATGCCATCCGTGCAGGTATGGATGTGGGTATCGTGAATCCTTCGATGCTGCAGGTGTATGATGAGGTGGATCCTGCTCTCCTGAAACTGGCTGAAGATGTAGTCCTGAACCGAAGGAAAGATGGCACCGACCGGTTACTGGCTTATGCCGAGATTACCGGGAATACGGATAAAAAGGCTGTCGGGAATGTGGAAAACTGGCGGAGTCTCGGCGTGAAGGATCGCCTGATCCATTCGATGGTTGCCGGGCTATCCGATTTTATTGAAGCGGATGTGGAAGAGGCACGGCATCTGTACGAATTTGCACTCGAAGTGATCGAACAGCCTCTGATGGAGGGGATGGGAGTAGTGGGTGATCGTTTCGGATCCGGCAAAATGTTTCTGCCCCAGGTGATCAAGAGTGCCCGCGTCATGAAAAAGGCGGTGGCCTACCTGACCCCCTTCATCGAAGCACAGAAGTTGGCCGGCGCCACATCAGGAAATGCCGGGAAGGTGGTACTTGCCACGGTGAAAGGTGATGTACATGATATCGGCAAAAATATCGTGGGGGTCATTCTCCAGTGTAATAACTATGAGGTGATTGACCTGGGAGTAATGGTGCCTGCTGAAAAGATTATTGCTACCGCTATCCGTGAAAATGCCGCTATTGTGGGATTGAGCGGATTGATCACCCCTTCACTCGAGGAAATGGCTTATGTGGCCAGCGAGATGCAGAAAGCCGGCCTGCAGATACCGCTTCTCATCGGAGGGGCCACCACATCCGAATTGCATACTGCGCTGCGAATAGATCCCCATTATGAAGGTCCGGTGGTTCATGTCCGCGATGCGTCACGAGTGGTGGCGGTGACAAATGTATTGTTGTCGGCTGAAAAAGCAGGTGCACGGAAAAAAGAGATTAAGGAGGCTTATCACAAAATCAGGACCGATTACAATAAGCGGGATAAAACCGAAGGGTATATTTCACTTGGAGCCGCCAGGGCAAACGCATTGAAAATCAATTGGAACGGAGGAGTTGGAACCTCTGAGCCCACCCGGTTGGGAAGGATTGAATACGATGAATTTCCGCTTGAAAAACTGATTCCCTATATCGATTGGTCATTCTTTTTATACACCTGGGATATCCGGGGAAGATATCCGGCAATATTGGAGGATCCTATCAAGGGAGCCGAGGCTAAAATCCTTATTGCTGATGCGCAGGAGATGCTGAAGGATATTCTGGAGAATAAGTGGTTGAAGGCAAATGGGGTAGTGGGGATTTATCCGGCTAATTCCGATCAGGAAGATATTGAAATCTATGATCCGGAAGATCGTTCCAAAGTGCTGGAACGTTTTTATTTTCTTCGAAACCAGGAGGTTAAAACTGCCGGGGAGCCTAACTTGTGCCTGTCGGATTTTATTGCTCCTAAAGAATTGGGCTTGAGAGATTACCTCGGATTTTTTGCCGCCACCGCGGGAATTGGTTCCGATGAGAAAAGCCGGGAGTTTGCCGCTGAGAACGACGATTACCGTTCGCTCATGATTAAGGTCCTGGCTGACCGCCTTGCAGAAGCCTTCGCGGAATGGCTGCACAAAGAAGTGAGAAAAAAAATCTGGGGGTATGTTCCTGATGAACAGCTTAATACTGATGAACTGCTGAAAGAGTCCTATCGGGGTATCCGGCCTGCCATCGGCTATCCAAGCTGCCCGGATCATGAAGATAAACTGAGCCTGTTCCATCTGTTGGATCCTTTGAAACAAACCGGAATTGAACTGACCGAAACCCTGGCCATGTATCCGGGAGCCTCAGTAGCCGGCCTTTATTTTGTTCACCCGGAATCCCGCTATTTCCAGGTGGGCAGGGTGGGGGAGGATCAGATCAAGGAATATGCCCGCCGCAGGGGAATATCTATACAACATGCTGAGAAACAATTAGCCACACATCTGAATTATAAATGAAAGTCACTGACCACATTATAAAATTAACCGGGCCGAAATTTTCTTTTGAGATTCTTCCGCCAACCAAGGGTTCCAGTATTGATACCATTTATTCAACGCTGGATCCTTTGATGGAGTTCAAACCACCCTACATCAATATTACCTACCATCAGGCTGAGGTGGATTTGAAACAACGGCCGGACGGATTATTGGAGCCTCGTGTGGTACGGAAACGACCCGGTACGGTGGCTATTTCTGCCGCCATACAAAACCGCTACCGTGTGGATGTGGTTCCACACCTGATCTGTGGTGGATTTGCGAAGGAGGATACCGAGGATGCCCTGATCGACCTGCATTATCTGGGTATTCATAATGTGTTGGTTGTGAGGGGGGATGCAAACCCGCTGACCGGACGGTTTCTGGCATTCCGGAATGGTCATGAACATGCAGTGGATCTTCTGAAACAAGTGGTCGCACTGAAAAATGGTAAATATCTGGAAGATGACCTGGTCAATCCCGTGCCAATGAACTTTTCGGTAGGAGTAGCCGCCTATCCGGAGAAACATATCGAGGCACCGAATTTTGAAAGTGACCTGTTTTATCTGAAAGCCAAAGTAGATGCCGGGGCCGAATATGTGGTCACGCAAATGTTTTTCGATAACAGCAAGTATTTTGCCTTTGTGGATGCCTGCAGAGCGGCAGGAATTAACGTACCTGTCATTCCCGGGATCAAACCCGTTTCCATCAAAAGGCACCTGAATATATTGCCGCAGACATTTAAAGTGGATATTCCAAAGGACCTGTCGCACGCCATGGAACAGTGCAAGGACAATGACGGGGTCCGGCAGGTAGGAATTGAATGGGCCATCCAGCAATCTAAAGAGTTGATAGCCGCAGGGGTTCCAATTATACACTTCTTCACCATGGGCCGGGGCGACAATATCCGGAAAATCGCCGAGGCCATATTGTAAACCGGCCACAATTCGATATTTTTATCCCACTATGGAAGTCGATCTCTTTATGCCCTGTTTTGTGGATCAGCTTTTTCCGGAAACCGGGTGGAATGTTCACAAGGTTCTGGAAAATGTGGGATGCAAAGTGTTTTATAACCCTGAGCAGACCTGTTGCGGACAGGCCGCCTATAATGCGGGTCATTGGGATATTGCGCGTGATCTGGCCAATAAATTTATCGACGACTACAGCGGCTCACGGCCAATTGTTTGCCCTTCAGCCTCCTGCGCCGGTTATGTGCGAAATTATTACGCCGAGCTGTTAAAAGGGACCATCTATCTGAATCAGTATAACAGATTGCGGCCCCAGGTGTATGAATTTACTGATTTTTTGGTTAATATTCTGAAAGTTAGGGATGTAGGTGCTCGGTTCAGGGCAAAGATAACCTATCATGACTCCTGTGCTGCGCTTCGGGAATACGGAATCCGCCGGGAGCCCCGCGCCCTGCTGGAGAAGGTTCGGGGAATTGAACTCATTGAGATGCCTGAAACCGATACCTGCTGTGGCTTTGGGGGCACGTTTTCAATTAAGCATGAACCGATTTCCACAGCTATGGCCCAGCAGAAAGTTGAAAATGCCCTCTCCACCGGCGCGGAATATATCGTTTCCACTGAAATGTCCTGCCTGATGCACCTGGATTCCTATATCAGAAAACAACATCTGGGAATCCGTTGTATGCATATTGCTGATATACTGGCAACTTCCGATCAGGGAGTTTTATTTCACTGATCCTAAAATACCAACCCATGAAAAACAAAGGCCTGCTGATCACGCTGGGCGTCCTTCTGCTTCTGGTCATTACGTTTATGGCCGGACCCCGGATGCCAAAACCCATTCTGAATAAAGAATTACCGGTAATTTCCCTGACAGCGGAAAGCGCCGGACCTTATGTAATGCAGGAAGAAGCCTTGGTTCCGAACATCAAACCGGGCAATGCATCTGAATTATTCTATTTGAATGATTCCACCCACACACAAACCGAATATTGCCTTTTATATCTGCATGGATTCTCAGCATCACCTGAAGAAGGGAATCCTTCGCACGTCGACCTTGCAAAGGCATTCGGTATGAATATTTACATTCCGCGCCTTGCCGAACACGGGCTGGTCACCGACGATGCTTTATTGAATATGACTCCGGATAACCTATGGAATTCAGCCAAAGAAGCCCTGGTGATTGCCAAGGCCCTCGGCCGGAAAGTCATTCTGATGGGAACCTCCACCGGAGGAACGCTAGCCTTGCAAATGGCAGCTGACTATCCTGATGCTATCGCAGCACTCATCCTTTATTCCCCGAACGTAAAAATTGCCAACAAAGCCAGCTGGCTACTGGCCCGGCCTTTCGGTCTTCAGATTGGCCGTAAGGTGATGGGTGGCAAATACCGGAAACTCGGAGTTGACCCTAAAACGGATCCATATTGGTATAACACTTACCGCGTGGAAGCTACGGTTTATCTTCAGCAACTGGTCGAGAAAACCATGAAGGCAAAGGTGTTCAAAGCCGTAACCCAACCTGTATTTGTAGGTTACTATTTCAAGGATGAGGAGCATCAGGATAATACCGTGAGCGTGCCGGCCATCCTCTGGATGTATGAGAACCTGGGAACACCGGCCGGTAAGAAAGAAGCGGTTGCCTTTCCCGACGCAGGTGCCCATGTGATCGGTTGCGACCTGACCAATCCGAACTGGAGGGAAGTATATCAGAAAACCGCTGATTTTCTTTCCGGAACAGTAGGAATTTCTCCAGTCAGCCATAATTAAACCATGAAAAAGTTCGGTTTCCTGTTTGTCGTATGTTCCACTGCCATTTTCCTGAATGGTTGCACCCATCACTTTAATAAATATGAAGGAGTGGCCTATCAGGAGAAAACTCCCCTTGATTGGGAAAATCCGGCAGTCACGAATATCAACAGGGAACCCGCCAGGGCCAGTTTCTTTTCCTACGGGACGGAAAATGCCGCCATTGCCGGTAATCATGTGGGTTCAGAATTCTTCAGGACCCTGAATGGGAAATGGTCATTCCACTATTCGAAAAATCCCGGCGAACGTCCCTTTTACTTTTTTAAGGAGGATTTTGATTCCCGCGACTGGGATATGATAGAGGTCCCATCAAACTGGGAATTGCTCGGGTACGGTATTCCAATATACCTGGATGAAGGCTATGCCTTTAAACCGAATCCCCCTCTTGTTCCCGCTGATGACAATCCCGTGGGCAGTTACAAAAGGGATTTTCATATTCCACCTTTGTGGAAAGACCGGGAGGTTTTCCTGCATTTTGGTGCGGTGAGTTCGGCATTCTATGTCTGGGTTAATGGCCAGTCGGTCGGATACAGCGAAAACAGCAAAAGTCCGGCCGATTTCAATATCACCGGTTTCATTAAAAATGGCAAAAACTCGCTTTCTGTTGAAGTGTACCGCTGGTCCGACGGAACCTATCTGGAGGATCAGGATTTCTGGAGGATGAGCGGAATCACCCGGGATGTATATCTTTTTTCCACTAACCGGGTGCATATCAATGATGTGGAAGCTCAGGCAGGCCTGGTTAACGATTACCGCGACGGGCTGTTCAATCTTGATCTGGATATCCGGAATTACAATACTCCTGATTCGGTTTACCAGGTTGATGTGAGCATCCTCGACGGCAGAACTGTGCTGTACAAGGAATTCCGACGTGAGGAAATCAGCGAAAACAATCAGCAGATTGCATTCTCCGATACCCTCCTGAATGTAAGGCAATGGTCGGCCGAGGAGCCCAACCTCTATACGCTGTTGATCAGTTTGAAAAGCTCCAATGGCAGGAATATCGAGTCGGTCAGTTTCCCAATCGGATTCCGGAGCGTGGAAATACGGAATAAACAACTGTTGGTCAATGGAAAATATGTTTACCTCAAAGGGGTCAATCTGCACGAGCATCACCCTGAGAAAGGGCATGTGTTGGATGAGGAAACCATGAGGAAGGACCTCTTTATGATGAAAGCCAATAACATCAATGCGGTCAGAACTTCACACTATCCCCAGCCGGAAAGGTGGTATGAGCTCTGCGATCAGTATGGCTTGTATATTGTGGATGAAGCTAATATTGAGTCACATGGAATCGGATACGATAAGGATTCCACGCTGGCTGACAAGCCGGAATGGGCAGCCGCCCATCTCGACAGAACGATCAGCCTTGTGGAAAGGGATAAAAACCATCCTTCTGTGATTATCTGGAGCCTGGGGAATGAATCCGGTGACGGACAAAATATGCTGGCTGATTATCAATGGATAAAAAAGCGCGATCCCTCACGACCGGTGCAGTATGAAAGAGCCGAAAAATCGACCAATACGATGGAACGACATACCGATATCTGGTGTCCCATGTATCCCAAAACAGATTATCTCGAAAAATACGCCTCAAATCCGGAGAGCGACAGGCCCCTGATAATGTGCGAATATGCGCATTCGATGGGAAATTCAACCGGAAACCTTCAGGACTATTGGGATGTCATTAAATCACAGCCAATATTGCAGGGTGGATTTATTTGGGACTGGGTGGATCAGGGACTAACCAAAACCGACGAAAATGGAAAGAAATTCTGGGCCTACGGTGGTGATTTCGGGCCCGTGGGTACACCGACCTATGGAAATTTCTGCATAAACGGGTTGGTTTTTCCCGACCGTACTCCGCATCCGGCTCTGAATGAAGTGAAAAAGGTTTATCAATATGTGGATATTTTGCCGGTCGACCTGAAAAGCGGCAGGCTTATGCTCAGGAACGGCTATGCATTTGCCAATCTTTCTTCGTTCCGGCTGAATTGGATTATTGAACAGGATGGCAGCAAGGTGAGTGAGGGAACAGTCAATTGCCCGGATCTGCCGGCCGGCCAGTCCGCAGAAATGGATTTGCACTATCATGTACCGGTTCCCTTAGCCGGTCAGGAGTGTTTTCTGAACCTTTACCTGATTCGTACGGAGCTCTGGACCCTGATTCCTGCCGGTCATGTTTATGCAAGTGCACAGTATAAATTGCCAGTGTCTGCCGATCGGGCCCTGATCCCCGTGGCTGATTTTGCTGATTTAACGAAATCGCAGTCGGAGGGCCGGACAGTCATAAAAGGGAAGGATTTTTCAGTGGCCTTTGAAGCGGCTTCAGGGAAGATGGTTTCATTGAAATTCAAGGGTGCTGAATTGCTGAAAGAAGCGATGGTTCCTGATTTTTGGCGGGCACCAACGGATAATGATTTTGGAAATGGCATGCCCGAAAGAAGTCGGATCTGGCAAGATGCAGGCCGGAATGCGAAATTGGTGAGTTCAAGCTTTGAACAGCCAAACAAGCGGCAGGCCCGGTTCGGTTATAACTATTCACTTTCGGATTCATTGGGCGAGTTTGCCCGTTTAGACCTGACTTATCACGTTTATGGAAGCGGTGAGGTGGTAGTGGATTACAAATTTCAGAAAACGCGTGACTCGTTACCTGATATTCCGAGAATTGGCATGAATCTGACGTTGAACCGGGAGTTCGACAAAGCGAAATGGTACGGTCGCGGCCCGGAAGAGAATTACCGGGACCGACGAACGGCTGCATTTATTAGTCTTTACAAAAGGAATGTGTCTGATTTGTATACCCCTTATATCCGTCCGCAGGAAAATGGGTACCGGACCGGTGTTCGATGGCTGAGCCTTTCAAATGGAAAGGGACAGGGACTCCTGGTGATCGGGGAACCGGAGTTCTGCTTCAGTGCACTCCAAAATAAGCGTGAGGACTTTACCAGCCTGCAAAGGAATTACGAAGGGAATCTCAAGGATCCTGCAAGATTTAACCGTCACACGGTAGATGTGATTCCTCGCGACCTGGTGAGCTTATATGTCGATTTAGAGCAGATGGGCGTGGGTGGTGACAATTCCTGGGGAGCACCCGTTCATGATATATATCGCCTGCAAGGAAATTCATACCAATATAGTTTCCGGTTAAAGCCGATCGGATTGATTGATGGGGAGCATAAACTGGCGCGACAGAAGCTCGGACCTGGCATCTAAGATTGCCAGGATGTGTTTTTAAGCACATATTCAAAAAATACCTGCTGCATACCCGGATAAGTAAGCGTTTTCGGAATTCTTTCGAAAAAGGCAATTTCAGCGATCTCATAATCGGGCAGCACTCCTAATTCCGTAATTCGGGCTAAGAAGATACCCCCGAAAATATTCCGGCCTTTCCAGGTTCCTTCATAGGAAACGACCGGTTCGAGGCTGTAATTGAGCGCACCCGTTTCTTCAAATAGCTCACGCTTGGCCGCATCCACAACCTGTTCATCAGGCTCCACATGCCCGGCTGGCAGCTCCCAGCTGTCGAACCCCTTTTTTCTGACCCAGATCCACTTTCCCTCATACAGACTGGCAATGATCGCAAAGGTGTAGGTAATCGGTTCGTCCGCATCCGGATGGAAAAAACGAACCGGATAATAATTGCACAGAATCCTTTCGGCGTCCATAAAATCTATCTTGAACGGACATTTCCACTTCCGGATACGGAGGAGTCCACCTTTGGATTTCCCTGATAACGAATACTCCCGCTTCCGGAGATATGTGCCGAAATTCGGTCGCCGACCGAAAGTTGCATGCCTCCCGAACCTGAGATCCTGGCATCGGCACGTTGCGCATCCAGGTCATAGGCGTATATATTTCCGGCCCCGGAAATGGTCAGATCAAGGTCCCGGCCAATTCCTTTTAAGGATAAATCGCCAGAGCCACTGATGTTTGCATTAATATCCCGTGCTTTAATATCGAGACTGATTTTTCCGGAACCTGAAATCCGGATGTCCAGGTCTTTCTGGTCACTAAAATGGTTTTCGCAGTTAATGGTTCCCGAACCGGTGATCCTTGCCATTCTCAAGTCCTCCAGGGTAATGTAAATCCGGATGGGTTCGCTTTGCCACACGCTGCGTTTGTTGCCAATGTGCCATACCTCTCCCGAAACATTCTGGTTGAGATTTTCGATGATATTCTCCTGTCCTGTGATCCTGACTTCCTGCGGAGACCCTTGCGTGAGGTAAACTTTTGCCGAACTTTCGAGGGAAACGCCGCTCATGCGGTCGAGGCTGATTTTCCGGTCTACAACAGGACCTTCTCCTTTGATGCCAAACTGACCGTTTGACAAGCAACTGGTGAGCCCAAGAAGGAGCACTGCCAGCAATGAGTTAAGAAGTAAAGACTTCATAGTTTTAATTATTTGTGGTTACAACCCGCATCTCACCGGCTTCCCATCCGCCAGTCACATGCTTGTAGGTTATTTCGAGAATTCCCAATGAGGGTCCGGTGGCGGATTTTCTCAAATCGATGCCCCCAATAAAATTAGTTGAACCGTCATTATTGAATTTTGTGGGTTTCAGGTAACTGAATCCTTTGGGATTGATCCGGACCGCACCGGCGGAACCATTTATAGGAGTTTGGGCATTGATAGTGGAATGGGACCCATCCAGTTGAAATACGGATACTTCTGATCCGTTTTCTATCATGATTTCCAATGGCATCAGTTCATCTGTATTAAAAATGATGTTCGGTTCCTTGTATTTTACGGTGTAAAGATAATATCGGGATGCTCGCTGATTCGGATCAACCGGAGTCTGTATCATCGCATCCGGAATGCCATCCCCGTCGAAGTCCGTAAAACTGAAATCGGGCAGAAAACTGATAGAATTAAGCGGAATCCTTAGCGGAAACCGCTGGCCTCCGGCAAATTCTAATATAAAATCGTTTGTCAGAAAATCATTTGCACCTTTGGGTAGGGCCGTCAGGTAACGCTGTCCGGAGGTGAATTCCATGGCCATAAAAATATCAGAATACTTCATCCCCGGGCGGTCGCAGGGAAAACCCAGCAGGCTTGCCTTCCAGCTCATTTTTAGTGTGGACTTATTGATTTTCCTCAGGATTTCGGTACCCCTGGGAATATTGAATTCACCGACGAGCCAGAGTGGAACGGTTGATAATGAGAATACTACCTCTGCATGGTCAGTATAGTCCTTATACATGCACGAATAGCCACGGTTCATCCAAATGGCGGTATGCCGGGCATTTTTTTCGGTGGAAGGGGCGGTAACGCTGCTCAAAGGCTCTCCCAGAATAACTGAAACGGCCCGGATTACCGAATCCCGCCGAAGTGAATCCTCTACCACGATATTCCGGTTGTACTCCTTTCGGATCGTGGTGTCGGCGGTCATTTTTGCAGATAATTCGGGATCAATTTTCCTGGGTTCATATTCCATCCGGAAGTAAATAGCTGAAATACTGTCCTTTGTAAAGCTGTATTCAAGTTTTCCCTGCATCCCCAGTAACAATTGCGGATACCGGATTCCCGTAATATAATTCCTGTTGCTGCCGGTACCAGAAATCTCTTCTCCGGGCCCGATGATTTTGATCAGCTGGTCATAGTTCCAGGATTTAAGTATCACAAAGGGGTCGAACGGAAAGTTTCTGGCTTCCTGCGATTGAGATCCTGTGAACCGCATACTCATCATCACCACCAGAAGAAAAAATAGGGTTTTAGCCTTTATACTCATATTGTTTTTATATATCCTGTTTTACCATTTCTGCATTCACAATAGGTTTCCAACAATGTGTTCAGTTCCTCCAGAACCTTTCCGATGCGGATGACGCCTGGCCAGGATATACTAACCACCATGGTTTTGAAGTTCAAATAGATATCGGTATTCTCCGCCCAATTGCATCAGTTCCGTGTGATTTCCCTCCTCTGCAATTTTTCCCTCTTTGATGACAAAGATCCGGTCCGCATTTTGAATGGTCGAGAGCCGGTGAGCAATGATGATGGTGGTGCGGTTTCTCATCAGGTCCTGCAGGGATGACTGCACAAAGCTTTCGGATTCCGAGTCCAGTGAGGAGGTAGCCTCATCCAATATCAGAATCGGGGGGTTGCGGAAAATTGCCCGCGCCAGACACAGCCTCTGCCTTTGTCCGCCGGAAAGGGTGCTGCCCCGGTCGCCCAGGTGAGCATCAATTCCTTCCTCCATCTGACTGATAAACTCCCAGGCATGTGCCACCCGGGCGGCAGATTCGGCCACCGTCGGGTCAGGCTTGCTTCCAAAGGAAATATTGGCCAATATCGTATCGTTAAACAACAAAGGATCCTGCGGGACAATGCCCATGAGGTTGCGAAGGTCCCCGGTCCGAACTTTTCTTACATCTTTCCCGTCAATCAGGATTTCGCCGGCACCCACATCGTAAAATCTGGCTATAAGATCTACCAGCGTAGATTTTCCGGATCCCGATTGTCCCACCAATGCAATGGTTTCACCCTTCTTGATGGTTAGTGATATGTTGTTGATAACTAATGCGTTTTCATAAGAGAAGCTCACGTTTCTCAGTTCGATCCGGTCATTGAAAGTGTCAATCTTATGAGCCTCGGTCTGCTCGGTTAGCGGATTCACTGAATTCAGCACTTCGTTGATCCGGTCAATCGAAGCCAGACCCTTATTCAGGTGATAGTAGGCTGTTGAGACCGATTTTGCCGGGTTCAGGAGCTGGGAGAATACCGCTATATAGGCAATAAATGAGGAGGCACTAAGGCCTCCCTGACCTTTAAGGACCAGTGTCCCACCAATAACCATCAGGCTGACCACGACGATCGAACCCAGGAACTCCGACAGGGGAGACGCCAGATCGCGCTGGCGGGTGATGGAATTCATGATCCTGGTAAAAACCTGGTTTTCCCTTTTAAAGTTATTCTGGCTCTGCTCCTGGGCATTGAAAG
Organism: Bacteroidales bacterium; assembly: GCA_038330665.1. Classification (GTDB taxonomy): domain Bacteria; phylum Bacteroidota; class Bacteroidia; order Bacteroidales; family UBA12481; genus UBA12481. Next base: position 1,034 of record JBBQOG010000031.1, on the reverse strand, counting down.
CTTTGATAATCCGCAGTCCTGACAACGTTTCTTCCACCATCGACATCAGCACCCCCATCTGGTTCTGGCTTTTAGTCGAAGTTTTACGAAGGTTTCGGCCGACGGTCCCGATCAGAAGGGCAGCCACGGGCAGGATGATCAAAGCAATCAGGGTTAATGACGGACTCATCAGGAACATGCCGGTCAGGAATATTATGATGTTCAGCGGGTCCCTGAAAAATTTCTCGAGCGAAGCCATGACCGACCATTCCACCTCCTGAACATCCTGCGTGAGCCTGGCCATGATATCGCCTTTCTTTTCGCGGGAATAATAGGAGAGCGGCAGCTCAATGATCTTGGAATAGATCCGGTTGCGCAGGTCCCTGACCACTCCGTTGCGAATGGGCGCCATAAAATAATTTGCCAGGTAAATATTGGCGGTTTTCAGGAAGAACAGGACCACGGCGATTAAACTGACCATGATCAGCGCAAAATGAGCACCATTCCTGACAATCAGCAGACTCAGCTGGTAGTTGAAATGCAATTGGATCGACTGAGTAGTCAATGCAAACGCTCCCGGGTTCTCAATGACAGGTGTATCGCCGAAAAGTACCCGTAGAAAGGGTCCGATCAGAACCAGGCTGAGCAGGGAGAAAATAACACCCAGAACATTGAATAACACATTAAGCGCCACGTACCCGCGATAAGGGGAAAGGTATTGCCTGATAATCTGGAAAAAGGTTTTCATTCCGGTTCAGCCTGATATAATAAACGTTTTTACCGGAAATTATTGCCTGAGATTCTTAACTCCCAGATAATTCCATGGGGTCACTGCCTTTAATTCATCCTTAACTTTTCCCGAAATATCCAGCGTATCAATAAACTGATGGATATTCTCCCTGGTCATCCTTACATTATTGCGGGTCAGCTCTTTCAGCGCCTCATAAGGGTTCGGGTAGTTTTCCCTCCGGAGAATGGTTTGTATGGCTTCGGATACCACAGCCCAGTTATCTTCCAGGTCACGATTGATCGGTTCCTCGTTCAGCAGGAGCTTG